>CAIOHY010000455.1 GCA_903858205.1 uncultured Cellvibrio sp. | reverse complement strand
TGATACCTTGAACAAAAATTTTGTGCTCATAAAGCGCGATCAGGGCACCCAGAGAGCGTGCATCGACCTTATTCAACAGCAACGTATTGGTGGGACGATTACCGCGATGCACCTTATGTTCCACAATTTCCTCTATTCTTGCGGAGCTCATGCCCTTAGCTGCCAATTCACGGCGCACCTGATCCGCGTCAATTCCCAGCATCAGCGCTTGCGTTTGAGCGAAGAAGTTCGCCATCAACGCGTCATGATGACCTTCTACAGCAACAGTTGGCGCGATGGAGCCGATGAAATCAGCAGGGATAACATCAGTGCCCTGATGCAGCATTTGATAAAACGCATGCTGACCGTTAATCCCTACTTCGCCCCACACCAGCGGCACACTGCCGTAGCTGATTTGCTCACCCGCCCAGTTGACAGATTTACCGTTACTCTCCATTTCCGCCTGCTGCATATAAGCAGGGAAACGATGCAGACACTGATCATAGGGCAATAGCGCATGCGCGGGATAACCGAGGAAGTTGCGATTCCAGATTCCCACAAGTGCGAGAATTACTGGCGCATTTTCCGCCAGCGGTGCAGTTTGGAAGTGCAAATCCATTTCATAAGCGCCTTGAAGCAACTCATCAAACAACTCATAGCCAAGCGATAAAACGATCGGCAAACCAATGGCCGACCAAAGTGAGAAACGGCCACCGACCCAATCCCACATATCAAAAATATTTTCTTCCGCGATACCAAACGCGGTGACCAATTTACGATTGGTCGATACCGCAACAAAGTGCTTGGCGATTGCGCTCTTATCGCCCGCCGCCGCCGCCATAAACCACTGCTCGGCGGTGCGCGCATTGGTCATGGTTTCTTGTGTCGTAAAGGTTTTGGAGGAGATAACAAATAATGTGGTCTCAGGATTCAAACCGGCCAACACCTCGGCGATTTGTACGCCGTCGATATTCGACACAAAGTGCATATTGAAACGCTTATCGCGGTAATCCTTGAGCGCCTCACACACCATTAGCGGCCCCAAATTAGAACCGCCGATACCAATGCTCACAATGTCAGTAATGGTTTTGCCGCTAAAACCAACCCACTCACCTGAACGCAGTCTTTCGCTGAGTTTGCGCATACGTTCCAACTCGGCATTAATGGCCGGGCGCGCATCGGTAGAGTCGATCACAATTGGATTGGACGATTTATCGCGCAGCGCGACATGCATTACCGCGCGATCTTCAGTGGCATTAATATGCTCCGCAGCAAACATCTTGCCACGCCAACTTTCAACATTGGACTCTTTAGCCAGCGCCAGCAGTGCTGCCTTGGTTTCATCAGTAATTACGTTTTTGGAGTAGTCGAACAGCAGATGGGGTAATTGCAGGGAAAACTTGGTAAAACGTTTGTCATCGGCGGCAAACAAATCTTTCAGATGCTGGGACTTGATTTGCGCTGCATGTACAGCAAGGTGTTTCCAGGATGGCAAATCGGTAGGACACACATCAGGGTTAGTCATTTCTACTCCACAAACAAAAATGCCCAGGTGATACACCCAAACAAGTGGTTGATTTCTATTCTGTTAGTTTGAGTCCGACCCGACTCCGACAAGTAGTGAAGGATAAACTTCCTACCAGCTTCAAAGTTATATGCTTACCATCCTAGAATTAAGCCTTTAGGCGCAAATGAAACTGAATGCGCCAAACATTCATGTCAAGACAATCAGCAGTGGTTGTGTGACAACGCCACAAAAACAGCATAATGCCGCGTAAATTGCGCTGTTTAAAAAGGCCGCTATGATAGGCAGATGGGTTTTGGGTGTCAATTAAAGCGCTAGCCTGCGACGGCAACAGATTTGTCAGATACGTCGCAGCTAGCTACCCAAAAAATCCCGGCCTCACATTAACTTCCAGCTTGTAGATCCCAACTATGCACACGAATATAAATTACACAGCACCTGTTGGAATCATCGAAGGATTTTTTGGCCGCAGCTGGAGCTGGGAAGCGCGCAAACATTACGCACAGTTTCTTGCACTAAATGCGTACAATTTTTATATCTACGCACCAAAAGACGACAAAAATTTACGCACACAGTGGCAAACCGATTGGCCACTTGAGACCAAGAAATCACTCGCGGATTTGCGCCAGATTTATCGCGCAGCGAATGTGCAGTTCGGTGTTGGCCTCAGCCCCCATGAAATTTATCTCGACAATTCCCACAACCAACGCCAGCAGTTAGATGAGCGAATCAAACAAATTAATCAATTGGAGCCGGATATTCTCTGCATATTATTTGACGATATGCGCGGAGATATTCCAGGGCTGGCGCAGATCCAGATCGACATAGCACATCAAGCCGCCGCAATCAGTAATGCAAAAAAAATAATTTTCTGCCCAACCTATTACAGTTTCGATCCGGTATTAGAGCGCGTGTTTGGTACGATGCCCGAGGGTTATTGGCAAACCTTTGCGCAGAAGTTGGATAAAAATATTGATATGTTCTGGACGGGAGAAAAAGTCTGCTCAGCCAACTACCCTGCTGAACATCTTGCAAAAGTTACTGGGTTAATTGGCCGCAAACCTTTTTTGTGGGATAACTATCCCGTCAATGATGGCGCAGTAAAATCCAATTTGTTGCAATTGCGCCCATTTGATCAGAGCCATAGCCAATTGGCCGACAAAGTCGCCGGGCACGCTGTAAACCCCATGAATCAGCCCTGGCTCTCGCAAATTCCTCTGGCAAGTTTACCTATCGCTTACCGCGAACAAGAGCATTATTCGGTGGATATTGCCTTCGCTCGCATCTGCAACAATCTCTGCGGCGATGCATTGGCGAAACAATTACATCAGGATATTCACCAGCTACAAGATCTCGGCCTAAAAAAACTGACGCAACAGGAACGCCAGACGCTAAAGACGACCTACGAAAAATTTGGCAACAACCCCTACGCACAAGAAATTGTCGCCTGGCTAAATGATGAATACCTATTTGATCCCGCATGTCTCACGGAATAATCAAAAACTATTTGATCAGCACCGATTGAATCCACGTGGACATGGATGCAATCTGTTCCATGCACACAGTGTGCTCCATCGGGTAAGATTCATATTTCACCGCGCAACCGCGATCTTGCAACAAGCGATAGGCGCGCTGCCCTAACACTTCATTAACAATAGGATCGCGATTGCCATGCTGAATTAATATTGGTGTATGCAGGTTGGCGGAATGGATACTCGCACTTGCATGTGTGGCGAAATAGCTCGACAAAATCAACAGGCCTGCCAGGGATTTTTCATAAGTCAAACCCGCGTGATAGGCCACCGCACCGCCTTGGGAAAACCCCACCAAAATAATTTTTTCACTCGCTACGCCGCGTGCAATTTCACGCTCCACTAAACGCTGCACAGCTTCAGCGCTCGCAATCAATTGCCGCTCATCTACTTTCCGTTCCAGATTCATTTCTAAAATATCGTACCAAGCGGGCATGATATATCCGGCATTAATCGTGACCGGAATTTGCGGCGCATGCGGGAAAATAAAACGTACCGATAAATCCGTGGGCAACCGCAGTTCTGGCACGAGCGGTGCAAAATCATTCCCATCGGCGCCCAAACCGTGGAGCCAAATAACGCTCGCCGTCACCGGTAATTGCGGTTGATTCAGTTTTTCAACACAAGGTAAATATTCCATAAGAGTCTCTTTTACTTGGAGGATTCAACAGCAAGATGATTACTTTTTGCTCAAAAATATTTTCTGATTTGCAGTATTGCTGACAAATCCTCACTTGAGCAAGCGTGCTTATGCGCACAATTTACAAAATAACACTACACTGGTTTCATAGACCAAAGAAAACGAAACCGGAACCACTGCATCACTGATGCTAAGGAATACTATGAGTAATTTGAATCCCAACCAACCTATCTTTCAAGAAACAGGTGTTTACAAAACTGTAAATGCGCTCATTGCACCCATCGACCAATTAAACGTTCTCTCCAAAGTAGAAGTGGCCAAATTATTGGACTCCAGTCAAAGCGGCTTGTACAAGTTATTTCGTAGTTGCGCCCTCGCCGTGCTCAATACCGGTAATGACCTTGATGATGGCAAAGAATTGTTGGAGCGCTATAAAGATTTTGATATCAGCATTGTGCAGGAAGAGCGCGGTATAAAACTGGCCGTAAAAAATGCGCCGGCGAATGCATTCGTCGATGACAAAATGATACGCGGCATCAGCGAACACCTGTTCACGGTGTTACGCGATGTGATTTACAACAACGATGAACTCAATCGCAACCCGAAATTTAATGTGCAAACTTCCGAAGGGATTACCGACGCGGTGTTTCATATGCTGCGTAATGCCAATTTATTAAAACCGGGGCTTGATCCCAACCTCGTGGTTTGTTGGGGCGGTCACTCCATTAACCGCATTGAATATGACTACACCAAAGAGGTGGGTTACCAATTAGGCTTGCGCGGTCTGGATATCTGCACCGGCTGCGGCCCCGGCGCTATGAAAGGCCCCATGAAAGGTGCAACCATTGGCCACGCCAAGCAGCGTATTAATAATGGGCGCTATATCGGCATTACCGAGCCGGGCATTATCGCCGCTGAAGCACCTAACCCTATCGTCAATCAACTAACCATCATGCCCGATATTGAAAAACGCCTGGAAGCGTTTGTACGTCTTGGTCATGGCATTATTGTATTCCCCGGTGGAGCAGGCACGGCAGAGGAAATTCTTTACATTCTCGGATTGCTTCTGCACCCGGAAAACAACGACATTCCCTTCCCACTAATTTTTACCGGACCGGAAACGTCTGCGGAATACTTTGCCCGGATTGATAAATTCATCGGCGATACGCTGGGTGCAGAAGCACAGGCGCATTACAAAATTATCGTCAATGATCCCGACGCCGTCGCACGCGAAATGAAAGACGGCATCAAGAAGGTACGTGAATTCCGCAAACACAGTGATGATGCTTACTACTTCAACTGGCAACTAAAAATCAGCCCGGAGTTACAGCAACCCTTCCTCCCAACCCATGAGAATATGCGCAACCTGGAGCTGCATAAAAACCAACCCGTCAATCAGTTGGCAGCTAATTTACGTCGCGCCTTCTCTGGTATTGTTGCGGGTAATGTGAAAGAAGAAGGTATTTGCGCGATTGAAAAGTATGGCCATTTTGAATTGCACGGTGATTACGAGATCATGCATCCGGTCGATGAGCTGCTGGAATCCTTCGCCCGTCAAAGCCGGATGAAACTGCCAGGGCGCGAATACATTCCTTGCTATAAGGTTATAAAGTAATCGCTTACATAGACCCAGGTGATCTAGGTTGTAGTCAATGTCTCACAAAAACTAGCGACTTTAGCGACTATTCCACGGCCACCCATAACAGCATAATGATCACACCAAGGAAGTAGACAATGATGTGTGCTGGCCAGGAAAGGTCAATGGATGCGCCCACCTGTTAGGGAAGCGATGTCGGATGACATCAAAGGATTGCACTAGCGCGGGAGGAAAGGCGGTCAGGGATTCGAAAGGAAAATCGACGCGATTTGACTACTTCTACTTAAGGATAGTATCTGTACGGGGCCGCTTATGCGGCCCCTACTCATTTTCAGGGGCTGAATCCAGCTCTTGTTTCTCCCTGCGCTTTTGTTCCCGTCTTGTAGCAAAAAAATGGCTGAGCTGATGCTGGCACTGCTGCGCCATCAATCCACTCACATAATCCACTTTGTGATTGAAATAATCGTTATCCAATAATCGCGATTTGCTCACCACTGCACCCGCTTTGGTTTCTGAAGTACCAAATACCAAACGTGCGATCCGTGCATGCACTAAAGCACCCACGCACATAGTGCAAGGTTCAAGGGTGACGTAGATAGTCGAGCCAATCAGGCGATAATTTTGCACCTGCATTGCTGCTTGGCGCAGTGCGATAACTTCGGCGTGTGCAGTAGGGTCATGACTGCTAATCGGCTGATTAAAACCTTCGCCAATCATTTTTCCATTCTGAACAATCACTGCGCCGACCGGTACTTCGCCAATTGCTTCGCCCTGTGCAGCAAGTTGTAGGGCATAGGCCATCCAGTGAGTGTCCTCTGCCGAAAAAATAATATCGCTGTCGGGAGAATTTTCTTGTTCGGTATTGCTCACAATTTTTTTACTTCCACCAAGGGCGCCAAATAATTAGCTAACTCTTGTTCCGTTAATGCGCGCACAAAGCGAAAACGAGGAATCGTTTCTCCTGCCAGCTCTACCGTTTCAAGGAACATATCCAGCGGGCGCACCCACCAAGAGTAGTCACCATACAAGCAGCGATAAAAGACCAGTGACTCGCGGGTTTCACTGTGGGTCGCCACTTGAAATACAAAATAATCATTGCCTTTGTAGTGGCGATATAACCCGGATTTCAACTTCATACTGATTACCTTAAATAACGCCCGTTGTTTTTAATTCATCGATTTGCGCTTGGGACAAATTCAACACCGACCGCAAGATCTCTTGTGTATGGCCACCAATATCACCACCTGGCCAGTCAGTGCGACCGGGAGTGCCGGATAGCTTGGGCAGTATCGCCGGAATCTTCAACGGCTTACCATTGATTTCTACCTGTTCAAACATTCCGCGCGCGTTAAAGTGCGGGTCCGCAAACATATCCTGCACGTTGTAGATTGGCCCGCCCGGTACACGCGCTTGTTCAAGCAGTCGCAAAATCTCATCGGCATCTTTACTCATACACCAGGCAGCCAGCGCATTATCAATTTCCAATTCATGTTGCACTCGCCCGGCGTTATTGGCCATGCGTGGATCATGCGCCATTTCGGGATGACCTGCGACCTCCATCAAGCGTTGGAAAATGGAATCACCATTACCGCCAATAACCACATATTTTCCGTTTTTGCAGCGGTAAGTATTGGTAGGCACAATGCCGGTCACCGTGGTACCGGAGGGCTCGCGGATCACACCCGCACCGGAGAATTCCGGCACCACGGCTTCCATTAAATTAAACATAGATTCGTAGAGAGCAATATCGACTACCTGCCCTTCTCCTTCAGGGTTGCGGTCACGCTCCAACAGCGCTAACGCAATACCGAGCGCAGCATGAATACCAGAGATGGTATCGCCAATGCTCAAATTCGGACGCACTGGCGCTTGCTCGGGAAATCCGTTGACATAACGAAAACCACTCATGCCTTCGCATACTGAAGCAAAACCCGGCTTGCTGGCGTAAGGTCCAGTTTGGCCGTAGCCAGAAATGCGAGCATAAATTAATTTGGGATTCGACTGTTTAATCTCGTCTGGACCAAGCCCCCAGCCCTCCATTACACCGGGGCGAAAATTTTCAATCACCACGTCGGCACTATCAATTAATTGCCGCGCGATTTTTTGGCCATCGGCTTTTTTTAAATCCAGCGTGATGCTTTTTTTATTGCGCCCGATACTGCGCCACCAGTGCGACGTGCCATTTTCCAATACGCGCCAACCACGGATAGGATCGCCTTCCGGCGGTTCAATTTTTATTACTTCTGCGCCGAAGTAGGCGAGCATGCAACCGGCAAAAGGCCCTGCAAGTAATTGCCCGATTTCGATTACGCGAATGCCATCCAAAGGGCGGCGGTTTTTATCAGTCATCTTTATTATCACTTAGTGTTAAGTCGAGAATAATTTTCCCTATATGTTGATTGGATTCCATCCTTTCATGCGCAGCGGCAACTTGCTCAAAAGAAAACACCGAATCAATCACCGGTTCAATCGTTTTATTGCTTAACAACGGCCAGACGTTTTCTTCCAACTCATTTGCAATCTTTGCTTTTAGTTCTGCCGATTGCGCGCGCAAAGTAGAACCGGTCAAGGTTAACCGCTTGAGCATCAGTGGCATAAAATCTATTTGCACTTTGCTGCCTTGTAAAAAGGCGATATTCACAATGCGCGCTTCTTTTGCTGCCGCAGAAAAATTGCGCTGGATATAATCGCCACCGACCATATCCAGAATCACATTCACGCCCTGCCCTTGGGTTTGCTCTTTAATAACGCTAACAAAATCCTGCTCGCGATAATCAATTGGCGTCGCACCCAGCGCTTTAATTGCAGCGCATTTTTGTGTTGATCCGGCAGTTGCAAATACTTGCACGTTGAACGCACGTGCCAATTGAATCGCCGTAGTACCTATACCGCTTGCGCCACCGTGAATTAACAGGCTTTCTCCTGCCTTTAACTGCGCGCGTTGAAAGAGGTTGTGCCACACCGTAAAAAAAGTTTCCGGCAGTGCTGCGGCCTGTAGGTAAGAAAAATACTGAGGAATAGGCAAACACTGCGCAGCAGGTGCAGCAACGTATTCCGCATAGCCACCCCCATTCACCAACGCGCACACCTTATCGCCTCGCTTCCAGCGTTTTACGTTCGCGCCACAATGAATAATTTCTCCAGCCACTTCCAAGCCCAAAATGGGCGATGCATCGACCGGAGGTGGATAAGCACCCTGACGCTGCAAAATATCAGGGCGATTAATGCCAGCGGCATAAACACGAATTAAGACCTCATCACTATTGGGATGTGGAATTTGCATCGATTGCAATTCCAACTGATCAACACCACCGGGATTTTTTAATGCAATAACTTTCATCACGCTCTATCCATCACGGTTCAAGACGTTGAATATCCCAACTGCAATCCGCTTGCAGATTATATTGAAAGCGATCATGCAAGCGCGCCGCGCCACCTTGCCAAAATTCAATTTGGTGAGGCTTAACGCGAAAGCCGCCCCAAAAATCCGGCACAGGAATTTCACCTTTCGCAAATTTATTTTTCATGGATTCAAATTGTTGCAGCAAGAGTGCGCGCGACGAAATCGGGCGGCTCTGCTGTGAAGCCCAAGCGCCCAACTGGCTATCGCGCGGGCGCGAGATAAAATATTTCATCACTTCAGTTGCCGATAATTGCTCCGCCACACCACAGACTTTTACCTGCCGCTCCATAAGATACCAAGGGAAATGCAAACTGATTTTTGGATTTTGTTTTAGCTCTTGCGCTTTGCGGCTATTGAGATTGGTGTAAAACACAAACCCTTTGTCGTCGAGATGTTTTAACAACACGATACGCTGGGATGGCTGCCCCGTAGCATCCACTGTGGCGATGGTCATAGCATTGGGGTCGGGAATGCCGGACTGGATTGTTTGCTGCATCCAGCGATCAAATTGTTCGAGCGGGTTATCCGCCAGATGGTCGCGCTCTAATCCACCTTGCGTGTATTCGCGGCGAAAGTCTTCGAGTTTTAAATCCATAGGGAAACTCCGGTAAATACAGAATTGTTGCGCAGTCTAATCCTCGCCCAGATAAAAGGCACGGTTCGCGCAAACCAAAAAGTACTGGAAGACCAGTGCTTTTAACCGCACTGACAAATCCTTCGCATAAAAAGCATGGTTATGCGACCGCCCAACAGCTACACTAGACACCATAGCCGAACAAGGATTATCGCGCCAAACACCCTAGTGCGTTGCGCCATAATTCCAGAAAACAATCCTGACCCAACTAAACATACTTATGAGTAATTCCCAATCCGTTGTCGGTATTATCCTTGCCGGTGGCCTTGCCAAGCGCATGGGTGGCGGCGATAAATGCCTGTTGCCACTTGCAGGAAAAACCTTGCTGCAACGGACCGTGGAGCGCGCCCAACCGCAGGTTGGCTCCCTGCTGTTAAATGCCAACGGTAATAGTTTGCGGTTTGCGCGGACTCGTTTGCCTGTTATTGCAGATCTCTTTCCTGGCTATCTGGGCCCGCTTGCCGGTATCCACGCAGGACTTTCCTGGATGCAATCCACCAACCCCGATGCAGAATGGTTGGCCAGTTTTGCATCTGATACCCCCTTCTTTCCTTCAGACCTTGTTGCCAGATTACTGGATGCAGTTACCAAGCAACATGCTCAACTTGCCGTAGCGACATCCAAAAATCGCGCGCATCCTATTTTTGCACTCTGGCATGCATCGCTACTGGGCAAGATTGAACAGCAGTTGGCGACTGGTGACATACCTCGTTTGCAGGACTGGATCAAACAGCAAAAATTGGCAGAAGTAGAATTCGCTGCTGATGCTTATGATCCGTTTTTTAATATCAATGCCCCACAAGATCTTTACGCTGCAGAACCATTAGTCGCTTTAGTAAAATAGCCGGTTTATGCGGCGGCTGTTTGGCGCAACTGCAATCGCCCCCTTTGATCCAAACTGTTATGCTTTCCCGACTATTTATGGGGAGCTAATTATGTTTTGGCGTTTGTTGTGTGTTGCACAGTTTTATAGTCTTTTAGCGATTTATACCTATCTTGGCCTTACACCCCACCCCGAAAATTCCGTTCCTGTTTTCAACGACTTACTGATGCATTTTATCGGCTACTGCGTTGCGGCCCTATCCATTAGTTTTGCACGGCCAATATGGCCGCTTTGGCAACGTGCCGCATTTTTAATTATCTATTCGATTGCGATCGAGATCGGCCAGCACTTCAATCCACCACGCACGTTTAGTGGCATTGATATTCTTGCCAATGGAAGCGGAGTGTTGCTGGGGCTTGCACTCGTTGTATTGCTGGAAAAAACTATCTCGCCTTTTGCAAAATTGCTTTATTGGAAAACCAAAGCGAAAAAATAGATGACTGAGATTAGGTTGTCGCCACAAACAAAAAGGGCCAGCAGCTGCTGACCCTTTTTTAACTTCATAGATTCAACGCATTACAATAACAAACGACGCAAGTCACCAATTACCGATACGAGATAAGTCATAAAGCGACCTGCATCCGCACCATTCACTGCGCGGTGATCGTAAGACAATGACAATGGCAGCATATTGCGTGGAATAAACTCTTTACCATTCCATACAGGCTTCATTTGCGCACGGGATACGCCCAGAATACCCACTTCAGTAGGTGCAGATACCATTGGCGTAAAACCATTACCGCCCATAGCACCCAAGCTGGAAATAGTGAAGCAACCGCCCTGCATTTCTGCTGGAGTCAATTTTCCATCGCGCGCTTTTTTGGCGAGCACATTAATTTCATCGGCCAGTTCAAACAGACCTTTTTTATCAACGTTGCGCACAACCGGAACCAACAAACCATTGGGTGTATCTACGGCGATTCCAATGTGCACAAATTTCTTGTGCACAATGCTTTCGCCATCCTGATGTACAGATACATTGAATGAAGGCTCAGCAACCAAAGCAGCAGCAACCGCCTTAACAATAAAGGGCAACGGAGTCAGCTTGCTGCCACGTTTTTCTGCTTCGGCTTTCATGCTATTGCGGAAAGCTTCCAGATCTGTGATGTCTGCATCATCGAACTGGGTAATGCGCGGAACATTCAACCAACTGCGAGTCATAGCATCGGCAGTAAGCTTTTTGATTTTGCTCATCTTAACAATTTCGATTTCGCCAAACTTGGAGTAATCGACAACGGGCAATACGGGAATCCCTGAACCGCCAAAAGATGCGCCTGATTGAGCTGCTTGTACGATAGGTTTAACGTAAGCGCGCACATCGTCTTTCAACAAGCGACCACGTGGGCCAGTACCTGATACTTTGCCCATATCAACACCGAGTTGACGAGCGAGTTTACGCACAGCAGGACCCGCGTAAACATCGCCAGTTTGTGCAACATCAGCTACTGGCGCTGGTGCCGCTTTGGGTGCTTCAGCTTTTGGCGCTGGTGCAGAAACTGCGGGCGCAGCTTCTACTTTTGCAGGTGCCGCTACAGGTGCTGCAACAGGAGCGCCGCCACTCGTGGCAAGCACACCAATCACTGAACCTTGGGAAAGTTTGTCGCCCACTTTTACAGCGAGGCTAATAATTTTACCTGCGGCTTCCGCAGGAATTTCCATCGATGCCTTATCAGTTTCCAGAACGATCAATGAATCGCCTGCGGCGACTTCATCGCCTACTTTTACCGAAATTTCGATTACTTCAACGCCTTCAGCACCACCAATATCAGGAACAACCATTGGTACTTCAGTACCGGCAGCCGATGCTGCGGCTGCAGATACAGGCGCAGCAGCGGGTGCTGCTACTGCAGGAGCTGCAGCTTGCGGTGCCGGAGCGGCGGCGCTGCCTTCAGCTTCTACTTCGAGCAATACTGCGTCTTGGGAAACTTTATCACCCAGATTCACCTTAATAGCGACAACCTTGCCTGCTTTATCGGCGGGAATTTCCATTGAAGCCTTGTCGGTTTCAAGCACGACAATCGAATCTCCTTCGGCGATCGCATCGCCCACTTTTACGGAAATTTCGATAACTTCAACGCCTTCTGCGCCGCCAATATCAGGCACTTTAATAGTTTGAATTGCCACTGTAGTAGTTCCTCGTTAATCAGTTATTTCTACATTTGATAAATGTTTTGGACGGGTACAAACAACATCGCCCTCTTTGTGAGAGGGCGACGGTTTTATACGCTCATTGGATCCGCTTTTTCCGGATCAATGCCAAATTTCTTAATGGCCTTGGCAACAACATCAGCGTTAATCTTGCCTTGGTCTGCCAAAGATTTGAGTGCTGCAATCACCACGAAGTAACGGTTCACTTCGAAGAAATGACGCAACTGGGTACGGGTATCACTGCGACCAAAACCTTCTGTGCCCAATACGGTATATGAGCCAGGGATGTAGGCGCGCAATTGCTCAGAGTATGTTTTCAGGTTATCGGTGGCGATAACAAATGGACCTTGGCTCGCTTCCAACACCTGAGTCACATAAGGTTTACGCGGAGTAGCGGTCGGATTCAGCATATTCCAACGGGTAGCACGCTGACCATCGCGGGTCAGTTCGTTCACGCTGGTTACGCTCCACACGTCTGCTTCAACATCAAAATCACTGCGCAGGATCTCGGCAGCAAACCGCACCTCTCGCAAAATTGTACCAGCACCCATCAATTGGACACGGTTCTTGGCTTTGCCAGCACCTTTCTCCAATTGGTAAATACCTTTGATGATGCCTTCTTCCGAACCTTCTGGCATTTCCGGGTGTTGGTAGTTTTCATTCATCAAAGAGATGTAATAAAACATGTTCTCTTTGTCGTGATACATGCGCTTAATGCCATCCTGAATGATCACAGCCAATTCATACGCATAAGTTGGATCATAGGTGCGGCAGTTGGGAATAGTGTTCGCCATAACATGGCTGTGACCATCCTGATGCTGCAAGCCTTCACCATTCAAGGTAGTACGGCCAGCGGTCGCGCCTAACAAGAAGCCGCGCGCTTGCGAATCGCCCGCCGCCCAGGCCAAGTCACCAATACGCTGGAAACCGAACATCGAGTAGTAGATATAGAAAGGAATCATCGGAACGCGATAATTGCTGTATGCGGTTGCCGCAGCAATCCACGAGGCCATAGAGCCCGCCTCGTTAATACCTTCTTCCAGAATCTGGCCAGTGGCCGACTCATGGTAAGACATCATTTGACCAGCATCATGCGGGGTATATTTTTGACCTTCGGATGAATATATACCGATGGTTTTGAACATACCTTCCATACCAAAGGTACGGGCCTCATCTGGAACGATTGGCACGATTTGCTTGCCGATTTGTTTGTCTTTTACCAACGAAGACAAAATACGCACGAAGCTCATAGTGGTAGAAATTTCACGCTCACCTGTGCTCTTCAATTGCGCAGCAAACGCTTCCAACGCGGGTGCAACAACGGGATCGAAGTCCGCTTTACGCGATGGCAAATAACCTTTCAGTGTATGGCGACGAGAGCGCATGTATTGCATCTCTGGACTATCTTCAGCTGGACGATAGTAAGGCAGAGCTTCAAGCTCTTCGTCTTTAATGGGCAACTCGAACCGGTCGCGGAATTTTTTCAGGTCTTCCACTGCCAGAGATTTGGCCGAGTGGGTTTTGTTGATTGCCTCACCCGATGAGCCCATACCATAACCTTTTACAGTTTGGGCGAGGACTACGGTTGGCTGGCCTTTGGTGTTGACCGCATTGTAGTAAGCGTTGTAGACCTTTTTAACATCGTGGCCGCCGCGCGCAAGATACAGAATATCCTGGTCGCTCATATCGCTAACAAGCTCTAACAGCTCAGGATATTTGCCAAAGAAGTGTTCACGGGTATATGCGCCACCATTGGCCTTGTAGTTTTGCATTTCGCCATCGACAACTTCGTCCATGCGCTTTTGCAACAAACCGGTTTTATCTTTTTCAAGCAGGCGATCCCAACCAGCACCCCACAGAACTTTAACCACGTTCCAACCGGCGCCACGGAAAACACCTTCCAACTCCTGCACGATTTTACCGTTACCGCGAACCGGGCCGTCCAAACGTTGCAGATTACAGTTGATCACAAAAATCAGATTGTCGAGCTTCTCGCGCGCGGCGAGGGAAATAGCACCCAGGCTTTCCGGCTCATCACACTCACCATCACCCAGGAATGCCCAAACTTTGCGGTCGCTCACTGGCGTAAGACCACGCGCTTCCATATAACGGTTAAAGCGCGCCTGATAAATCGCTTTAATTGGACCCAAACCCATAGATACGGTAGGGAACTGCCAGTAGTCGGGCATCAACCATGGGTGAGGATAGGATGACAATCCACCGCCATTGACCTCACGGCGGAAGTTATCAAGATGTGTTTCGTCCAGACGCCCTTCTACAAATGAGCGAGCATACATACCGGGTGATACGTGGCCTTGGAAATACACCAGATCACCAGGGACTTCACCATCGTTACCACGGAAGAAATTATTAAATGCTACATCGTACAAGGTAGCGGATGAAGCGAAGGAGGCGATATGGCCACCAAGACCTTCGTCGTTGTCGTTGGCTTTCATTACCATCGCCATGGCGTTCCAGCGAATAATTGAGCGGATTTTGCGCTCCATTTTCAAGTCGCCGGGATAATCAACTTCTTTATCGACAGGAATGGTATTGCGATAGGCGGTACGAATAGATGAAGGCTGTTCAATGCCATGGTTAACGGCGGACTCAGACAGTGATTTCAACAACTCAGCGGCACGGTCTTTACCGGCGTGACGAACAACTGACTTAAGGGCGTCCAGCCACTCTTTTGTTTCAATGGCATCAATATCTTGTAGCATTCAAATCTCCTCAGCTATGCGCGCGAGCGCATATCACGTAGCAGTAGTATCTAATACAGGAATTTGGATCTGGGCATCGCACAAAATTTGCTCATTTGGTCAAAATGTGCAGCGCTTTCATGGAGTTACAGGGGGAATATTCCTTTTACTTGTGTAAAAAATCCCCGAATTCTTGCATAGGTGGGAATTTTTTACCAGCCCTAGCCAATTTGGTAACACTCTGGAGGGGCACAGCTTTAGTGCACAAATCGCCAAGCCAAGCGCTTAAAACACAACTACGCTATTAAAAACATGCTCGCAACAGGGCTGGCATTATTACCCAAAGTTTTACGATTCACCAAGCAGTAATCAGTAATCAGTAAAAAGAATGATAATTTTGTTTTAGGGCGCACCAACAAATTACTCACAAATGAGCATACTTGTAGCCTCGACTTCCATCGATCAGCACAGCAAAATCAAGGCTGTGCAATGCTTTGCATTTGTTGTTTATAAACCAGTAAATCGTCGATAAGAAAAAAGTTTTCGTCATCTTCGGACGCACC
>CAIOHY010000454.1 GCA_903858205.1 uncultured Cellvibrio sp. | reverse complement strand
ATTCACTTTCATGCCGAAACCTTGCGTGCCTGCATTTAATTTCACGATGAACGAAATGGTTTGCCAGTTTTGCCAGCCATTGGTTTTAGGTACGCTGATGTTGGAGGCATAAACAGGGCTGCCGCCATTTTTTTCAAAATTAAATGAACCGCCACCGTTTAAGCTGGCAACACGAAAATCCACTCTGTAGAAGCCTGCTTCGGGAATATTGATGGATTTGGAGCCGCCCCACGAAATCCAATCACCCGCATCTAACCAACCCACATTTAACCCGCCGCCGATATCGGTTGTGTTTTGTGTTTTAACATCTCTCATCACTTCCCAGTCTTCAGCTTGTTTGGTTACGGTGAATGGTTTGCAATCAACTTCACAATAAATGGGATCAAACCTAATCCAATTAATGCTGTAAAAACCTGCTGGAGTTTTGAGTGCAATTTTCTGCGCACCTGCGGGTAAAGAAACTATGTCTGTGATCTCAGCCCAAACTCCCCATCCACCAGTCATGGGAACCCTTTTGGTGCTGTAGAGCGCAGTGCCGTCGGCGTTTTCCAGCCGTACTTCGGCACCTCCGTGAGCACTGGCAACTCGATAAGTGACTAGGTAATCTCCAGCGTTGAGGTTTTTAACGGCGTAAGTCAGCCGTCCACCGTCGCCACGAAAAGCAACGTCATCACCACCGCCTACATCTGATGTTGGTCCAACATATATTCCGGTATCGGTGATTGAGCAATGGTTTTCGGCTTGAAGGATTCCCGGCAAAGAAACTTCGGTGCAGGTTTTGGGTGGAGTGATGCTTGGCCAGGTTTTAATAAGGTTTTTAAGATAACTGCCGGACTCCGTTAAATCATTGTCGAGCCAATCCCCCGTTCCGTTTGCCCCGCTAACGAGAGCATTTATACCAGGCTCAATGAAGCTATCGTGAATGGCAAAACCTATGGTATTGAGCTTATTGCTCTGTATAAATTCACGCCAAATATTGGCTTTTTCGACGTCGACAAGCAGAGTGTTCGCTCTAAAATTAAATTCACTTACAAAAAGTGGTAAACCACTATTGAGTGCATTTTGGGCAGAATCGCGCGATGCATTAGCATCCGATGAGTTGGCGTCTATTGCTAAGTCGTACGCAATATTTATTCCTGTTAAGGGGTTTTCTACGGCGAGGCCTGGGTAACTAGACCAGTTTGGCGTGCCTGCAACAATTAAATTATCAGGGTCTAGGGTGCGTATGGCATCAACAATTTTTTGTAATTGTGGCCGCAATGTATTATTCCAATTTACTGCTGGATTGGGGGCGGGAGCGTGAAGCACTTCATATATGATGTTGTTGTTAGTACCGTAAGTGCGTGCAATTTCTTGATAAAAACTGATTCCGGCATCGATGCTTGTCATAGTTGTTAATGAATGATTTAACTCTTCCCATGCAACCACAACGTAAATGTCATTAGCTATCGCGGCATCAATAACGGTTTTAATTCGCGCCAAGTTACCTTCGCGATCTGTACTTATATCTCCCGGAGCCGACATGAGAATCGGAACGCGAACTATATTTGCATGCCAATCCTGCTTTAACCAAGTTACGACACTGGGATTATAAAATTTGTCGGATTGCGTACTTGTGCTGCTGGGCTGGTCTTTATTGCTGTAATAGAGGCTCATACCTGCAATGCTGCCTGAGGTTCCACCTATTAAAACTTGATTTCCTTGTGTGCTAATTGGAGCTACAGCGGCATAAGCGGTTGTCATGACCGAGGCAAGGGCAACCCCTGCTATGGTTTTTGATATGAATGATGTCGATTTTATTTGACCACGATCGCCAGTATGGGGCTTTGAAAATACGGGGGTATTTAAGACATTGCTTTTCATACATATTCGTCCTGTAGAAATTATAATTATTAAATAAACAGATCAAATTACCTGATCATTATTTTTGCCTTGAGTGCGCTGCAATCATTTCAATCAAATTTCAATGTTGTTCGCAGCAGCGTGAGAGTGGCAAAAAAAAATGCTTATCGACGACCTTGTTTGAGCAATTACTGAAAGTGGAGGCACCTCCACTTTCCACACCAAAGGTATATGGCTCTCACTTTATGCTTCTGTTGAAGCTGGGCGTTATTTTGCAGGCGTTAGTACTGAATTTTATGTACCTGGCACCAGAAACCTTCCGTAAATTTTCACATGCGCGTAACTTTTTTTAGATGCTCATCAAATTCGGATGGGATAGAAATTTCAAACGGTATGAGTTACAAAGATCAAATTACTTTAAGGTCGGAGCAGCACAATACTGCAATCAAGTCCATTAATGTCAACCGCCGTCGATCACTCGATCATCGCAGGCTCTACACAACTTTTTAAATTAGTTTTTTATGATCAGTAAAAATCAGTCATCCGTTACAATCACTTAGTGCTGGTAAGCATTCGGAGTAAATAAACCGGCATCTTAAAATCCACAAATTAAAAAATACTTTTGCCGTTTTGGGCTTTTAAATCACGGATTTTAGAAACACTGATTGTCTATACCCCTAAAATAGGAAAAGGCCCATTCGCACAATTGCAAATAGGCCCTTTTGTTGTTTATTCACAATCAATGGAGCATGACGTCCATTGACTTTCTAACGTTTAATGTATCTTACTGATTTTAAACCAATTTATATTCCAGCCGCTGTTGTTGGCTTTGATACCGAACTTGCGCTGCCCGGCAGGCAGGGAGACGCGCACTTTTACGCTTGTCCATTTTTGCCATTCGCCAGTCGCAGGGAAAGTAACTTTACTATATACCGGCGAGCCGCCCGCCTCTTCAAAGTTGAAGTTGCCACCGTTGTCTTTGCTGGCCACGCGGAATTCAATTTCATAGAGGCCACTGCTAGGCAAGTTGACTGGAACGTTGGTATAAGAAATCCAGTCGCCTGCCTCGATCCAACCCACATTTTGGCCGCCACCTGTATCAGCAGTATTTTGAGTTTGAACACCGCTCATAACGCTGTAGTTTTCCGCTTGTATAGTCGCGATGACTGTTGGGACTGGGTTACAATCAATTGCACAAGTAATAGGATCAATTCTAACCCAGTTTATATTCCAACCCTCACTAAGTGCTTTAATGGTCAGTTTTTGTTTACCGGCTGGTAATGTAACTTGATGCGAAACTGTTTTCCAACTCTGCCAATCACCTGTTGCAGCAAACTGCAAAGTTCCAACAGTTTGAGCGCCTGAATCTAATTGAATGTGGCCACTTTCGGTTTTAGCGGCGACGCGATAACTCACGTTATAGGTTCCCGCAGGCACATCGATGACGTAGCTCATCGAATCATTTAAATCAATAAACCCCACATTTTTGCCGCCACCCTCATCAGTGGTGGTTTCAGTTTGAATGCCCGACATAGCACAATAATTTTCAGCTTGAATAATTGTATTGATACCAACAGTAGAACATTCCTTCGGACCGCCACCTGCCGGTAATAATTGCTCCCGCTTAGCTAAAATAGATTTAATGTAATGACCTGACTCTTTTAATGAGCCATCGCGATTAAAGAATGATGAGGATTCATTTTTATGATGGAAAGCCCAGCCTGCGTGGCTGATTTTGTTAGCCCGTAGAAAAGCAATCCATCGATCAGCTTCAGCCTTATCTAAAGCGCCATTTCCATTGGGTGAACTTGCTGCCCACTCAGTGACAAACAGGGCTATGCCGTTGTTCAGCGCTGTTTGTGCTTTGTTGCGCAGCCATTGCTTATGACCCCATGGGTCAGCGGAATAAAAGTGAAGGGTATAGGCCACATTGGGCACGGTGACTTTGTTGAGTGATGCAACATCAACATCCTGGGACCATTTAGGTGTGCCAACAACGATGAGATTGTCTGGGTCAATAGTGCGGATAAACTCACCAATGTTCTGCGCGTAGGGTCTGACATCGCGATCCCATAAATAAAAAGGGTTGCCGCCAGTTTCGCCGCATCGTTCATTATTCCAGCAGCTTGGCTCGTTATAAATCTCGTAAATTACATTTGGGAACTTACCCCATTTACTCGCGACTTCTTTAAAAAATTTCTTCGCAGAGTCCCAATTCAAGTGGGCAATGTGACTATGGTAGTCAACAATGACATACATATCATTGTCAATGGCAGCCTGAACTACAGCATCTAAACGCGCCATATTGCCGCTCCAGTCTTTATCAATGTCGCCTGATGAGGCGCCTTCCCAGGTGCCATCAAATTTCCATGTGCTTCCATCGGTCCAGGGTGAATACATTTTATCGTCCGATGCCCAGGATGGGTACCAGGTATCGCCGTAACGGAAACCGCTT
>CAIOHY010000453.1 GCA_903858205.1 uncultured Cellvibrio sp. | reverse complement strand
TGGTATGAACGAACCGCAACATGACATTGCTTCCGATTGCGATTTAAAGCGCTCACGTGACCGACTGATAAAAAACTAACATTTGAATTAAAACAGCGATGCGCAAAGCAAGCTACCGAACTTCGCTTTTCGGCCAAAAGCGAACATTTCCGTGAATGAATCATCAACAGTTAGATATCTCCGCTCCATGACTAAAAGTCTTAAATTCAAAGGTTTTATTCCACCTGGTGTAGGATGTTAATGCCTGAATATGCTCAGAAAAGTCTGAATGATCGATATGCATTGGTTCAGTCGTAACATCTTTAAACATATTCTCTTCAGAAAATAGTCGTAGCCTGTATGGAGCCTAGCGGAATACGGGAAATAAATTCATTAAATCACCCCGCATTTCGTTAGACTCCATGCGGGCTACTCGCTGGCATTTTTGAGATTATCTACAAGAAATTTCTTGAACACGAATATTTGATGATTGGCATTTCGAATAAATCTCTTCCATGCAAGGAGTGGGTACATGCGGACCAGTAAACACACTTGTTATTGGGATATCAAAGTAAAGACTGACATTGTTTACTCGACCAAGAAATCGGATTTCTTCTTCATGAGACCACTTCATAAGCTTTGTACAGAGCATGTACCTGTATAAGCTTGCCTCATGACCCGCTCTATACCTCAGGAATTCGTTCATATGAAAGATACGTTCATCGACATAATTCACCAAATGGAATGTTTTTCCGATTAATGAATCCGGCAGCTCGAATTCTACTATGGCACCATTTCCATGACCTCCGTATTCGTCCCACAGTCGCTGACAGTTATGTTTAGTTGAGAAGCTGGTGACGCCAATCTGACTTCGGCATTGCCTTACGAGCTTGCGTGCGATGGGTCTAACGTAATTTTTGAGTTTATTATTGAAGATTGTATGCATGACAGTTTCAAGAACTTGTTCTTGGCGATTGCCGTAATAGTAAATGAAATCGTAAAGTAAACTAGTTGTTTCTTCGGTGAACCTATAATCGATTTCAAATGAAAATTCGCGATCATCATTGAGAGTGGAAGGTGCTGCGCACCATATTCTATTCTCGTCGATTATTTGATGTAGGTGAACGTGATTTTTATTATCACGAAGGTCTTTGAATTTATATATCTTCATATTAGATTCGGAAGTCAACACCCTATACGAGCACGCGCTGATAACACCAGTGCAGATTAAACAGCTCCCCAAAGCAGGGGCATCTTACCTATGCTACCCCAATCAAACAACCATTACACCAGTTATGCTGCCTCAACCCTTTTTACGCCCCAGAAAAAACCACATAACCGCACCAAAAAACAGGCCGCCTATGGCACTAATGATCGCAAGGAAAATAAATCTATCCAGCGTTATTCCCCCCACGGAAATATTCCGTGGCGACAAAAAATGCGAGCATCAGTAAACCAAATGATGCGCCCATTCTTATCCAGGTAAATTTATTAATAGGCTTAGCGGTGTTGACTTCTACTTTTTTGTAACGCGAGAGTTCGTAGGCGATGTATTTTTGCTCGTAGATTTTTTTAATGGGAAACCACACAGGAGAGAGAACAGTAAGCAAGAGCAGACTGAAAACATTCCACAAGCACGGAATTTTTTGTTCACAGTTAGGGCAGATGTAGCCAAGCCAATGACCAAAGGCATTTCCTTTACCCCACAACATGCCATGGTGAATCACACCGCATGAAGGACATGGAACATAGGTGCGCTCAATTAATGAGGCATTGCTGGTTTTGTCGATCAACGTGACCTTGGGAATGCGCTGACCAAGAATGACTTCATTAATTGCCAAGCCGGGATTCAAGATCCAATGCAGCAATAACGGGTTGGGAAGTTTTTGAACACTATATTTATTTTCATCGTATGTCATGGTTTTAGCTCCTTTTAATGATGCTATGGCATTTCATTTGCCAAATTTTCTAGGATTTTAAATAAATCTCAATATCCGCTTTCTTAGCGGCCTTAATAAGATCTTTGTCGAGCGTTGCCAATGGTAGGCCTTCACGAATTGCAAGCTCAAGATAAGCGGCATCATAACTGCTGAGTTTGTAGGCGCGCGCTAACGACATAGTTCTTGTAAACGATTGGCGCGCAGTGAGTGGATCAATGTGCAGTGGCAGATTTTCTAACTGGGCAATAAACCGTTCAATTTCACCTAGCGTGGTATCGCCACGGTTTTCTGCTCCCAACAACACGTTGGAGGCTTCCAAATGCCAAAGGTTGGGCACAAAGGCGTCAGCATCTGCGAGGCTGAGCAATACCGCCTCCGCATAATGTTGATCGGCTTGTTTTTCACTTTCCAAATGCCAGCGCATCGCCACCGAATTATCTAAAACGAACGCTGTCATTTGCGACCCGATTCCTTGAGATCAGCCAATACCGCATCGCTAATCTTGTGTTTTTTGGCTTTCAAGATGGTAGCAATAGCCGCTTCTGTTTTGAGCCTATCGCTCGCACGACTTGGTATTACATCAGCAATAGGTTTGCCGCGATTTGTAATAGTAAACGCCTCGCCTGCTTCCACACGGCGAAGGATTTCAGGAAGTTTTGTCTTTGCTTCGTAGGAGCCGATTTCTTCTAACATGGATGCACCCTCATTTGACATATAGACCAGTATACTGGTCTATATGGGAAGATCAAGTAATTAGACCAGATATATAGTCGGTTAAAGGCATTGGACGAGCGCCAAGTATAAATACCAGCATCCAGAGATGACGAAATACATCATAAGAGGCTCCAACTCTGCCGACCCCACCCAGAACATGAATAATATTCACATCTTCATGAATTATTATCGTTTTTGTTCACTTTGGCATTCCAGTATAAAGACAACCTGTACTTCACCAGAGCCGACTTTGCCTCTTCATCAGGTTGCGACATCACCATGAACAACGATTTTACGTTTAGCATCAAAAGCATTGGTTTCGATGAGAACTATCACCCGGCGGACACTACGCGCGCCACTACCAACTTTGCCAATTTGGCGAGGGGAAATAGCCGGCAAGAAAACTTACGCAATGCGCTGACGATGATTGACAATCGTTTTAATGCCTTGGCGCATTGGGATAATCCCAAGGGGGATCGTTATTCGCTGGAGCTTGAGATCATTTCTGTGGAAATGGATCTTGCTCGCGAGGGTAATGGTGACCCCTTCCCTGCGATTGAGATTTTGAAAACCACTATTCTGGATCACTACAACAACCGGCGTATTGAAGGCATTGTGGGGAATAATTTTTCTTCTTACGTGCGCGATTATGACTTTAGTGTGCTGCTGTTAGAGCACAACAAAAACCAACCGACATTCAGCATTCCCGATAATTTTGGTGATTTGCACGGCAAGCTATTCAAGCACTTTGTGAATTCGACGACTTACAAAACGCATTTTAATAAACCACCGGTGATCTGCCTGAGTGTTTCCGATAACAAAACTTACCGGCGCACTGAAAACCAGCACCCGGTGCTGGGCGTTGAATATCAGCCCAATGAATCCTCGTTGACTGAACAGTATTTCAAGAAAATGGGATTAGACGTGCGCTATTTTCTGCCGCCCAATAGCGTCGCACCGCTCGCCTTTTATTTCTTTGGGGATTTGCTGGTGGATTACACCAACCTTGAATTGATCAGCACCATTAGCACTATGGAAACGTTTCAAAAGATTTATCGGCCTGAAATTTATAACGCCAATGCGGGAGCAGGAGCGTTTTACAAACCCAATTTAAAAAATCAGGATTATTCACTAACCAAAGTGGTTTATGACCGCGAGGAACGCAGCAGGTTGGCGATTGAGCAGGGGAAATTTGCTGAGAAACAATTCATCAAACCCTACCAGAACATTCTTGAACAATGGTCTGCTAAGTTTGCGTTTTAATTCGCTTTTTATCAGTCGCTTTTATTTAGGTCGTTTTTATCTATACATTTTACATAGACAAGACTATTTACTATGAACACATTATTGCCCACATCAACCGCTGGCAGCTTACCCAAGCCTTCCTGGCTTGCACAACCAGAAACACTTTGGTCACCTTGGAAATTGCAAGGTGATGAATTAGTGGAAGGCAAACAGGATGCCTTGCGTTTGTCATTGCAGGAACAACAACAGGCAGGTATTGATATTGTTGGCGATGGCGAGCAATCGCGCCAACACTTTGTGACCACGTTTATTGAGCACCTGAGCGGCGTTGATTTTGCGCAGCGCGAAACGGTGAGAATTCGCAATCGCTACGATGCGAGTGTGCCAACGGTGGTGGGCGATGTGTCGCGCCAGAAGCCGGTGTTTGTTGAAGACGCAAAATTTCTGCGCAAACAAACTACGCAACCCATTAAATGGGCCCTGCCCGGCCCCATGACAATGATTGATACGCTTTACGATGGTCACTACAAAAGCCGCGAAAAACTGGCTTGGGAATTCGCAAAAATTCTCAACCAGGAAGCGAAAGAATTAGAGGCGGCGGGCGTTGATATTATTCAGTTTGATGAACCTGCCTTTAATGTGTTTTTTGACGAGGTGAACGACTGGGGCATTGCTACTTTAGAACGAGCGCTTGAGGGGCTTAAGTGCGAAACTGCCGTACATATTTGTTATGGCTACGGCATAAAAGCCAATACCGAATGGAAAAAAACGCTAGGTTCTGAGTGGCGTCAATACGAAGAGATTTTTCCGAAGTTGCAAAAATCCAACATCGATATTATCTCGCTGGAATGCCACAACTCACGAGTGCCAATGGAGCTACTTGAACTGATTCGCGGAAAAAAAGTGATGGTCGGTGCGATTGACGTCGCCACCAACACCATCGAAACACCCAAGGAAGTCGCCAACACCCTACGCAAAGCCCTGCAATTTGTAGATGCCGACAAACTCTGCCCCTGCACCAACTGCGGCATGGCGCCTTTACCCCGCCATGTCGCGCTCGGCAAATTGAAAGCCTTAAGCGCAGGTGCGGACATTGTGCGCAGGGAACTCTTGGGTTAGTCACCAAGGAACATAAAGAAGGTAACGCTTATTGCAGTGAGCGTTGTAAAACGCTCAGATTGTGTTCCATCATACTCAGGTAATCGGGGGCGGCTTGGTGTTTTTCTGAGAGGGCATCAGAAAAGAGCGTGCCGCCGATGACGACTCCTGTCTCGCGGGAAATTTGCGTTAGCAAACGCGCATCCAACATATTTTCCATAAATAATGCCGGAATTTTATCGGCGCGAATTTGTTGTATTAAACGTGCGACATCCTGCGTTTTGGCTTCTGAATCGGTACTCATGCCTTGTGGGGCGATAAACTCCAAACCATAGGCTTTACCAAAATAACCAAACGCATCATGACTTGTCACTAGCTTACGCTTTTGTGCAGGTAAGGACTCCGTAAACTGTTTGATTTTTTTATGGAGCGCACGCAATTGCTCAGTATATTTTTCACTGTTTTCCGTATAAAACTGGCGATGCGCAGGATCAAACGCAATTAATTCTGCAGTGATTGCAGCAACATAAAGCATAACGTTTTGAATATCCTGCCATGCATGAGGGTCAGGAATCTCTGCCGCACCATGAGGATCATCTACCATTAAGGGTTCAACTTCCGCACCGAGAATGCGCTGTTTACCTTTAAATTGCGCTGCTTTTGTTAATGCATTCAGCCACACCTCAAAGCCCAAACCATTCGCGATTAATAAATCCGCTTGCGAAACGGCGCGCGCATCGGCGGCTGTGGGCTGATACACATGGCCGTCACTATTCGGCCCAACCAATACGTGCAATTCTACCTTGTCGCCCGCAATAACTTGCACAAGATCACCAATCACACTAAACGTAGCCACCAGTTTCGGTTTTGCGGAAACAGTTTCCGCCATTACGCAGACCGTAAAAAAAATACTGGCGAGGAATAAAGAGAGGCGCGAAAAAAAATGTTTCATCAATTAAGTCTCCAACATGTTTGATGCAGCCGGTTTTGCAAGCCAACTGGCCAAACAGCCCCGCTGCCCCACAAGAATCGATACCAGATAAGCTAGCCCTATCACCAAAATAATGCAGGGACCCGCAGGAAGATTGGCGTGAAACGCGGTGAGCAAGCCCACATAACTTGCTCCGGCTCCGATCAAAATCGCGACTAACATCGCACCCGGGATTGTGCGAACCCAGAACCCCGCACAGATGCCTGGCAACACCATCATGCCAACGGCCATGAGTGTGCCCAGCGCGTGAAATCCGCTCACTAAATTCAACACACAGATAATTAAAAAACTGCTATGCACCCCTGCACGCCACGCGCGACGCGATTGAAAATACAGTGGGTCAAAGGCCTCTAAAATCCACGCGCGATAAAAAATCGCCAGCATCGTCAGCGACAGTACACACACGCCAGCAATTAAACCCAGTGCAGCATTATCCAGAGCAAGAATGGAACCAAACAGCAGGTGGAGCAAATCAACATTGCCGCCACGGAGCGACACGATAATCACACCCAGCGCCAACGAAATTAAATAGAAGGCTGCCAGACTTGCATCTTCACGCAAAGGTGTTGTGCGCGATACATAACCCGACAAGAGCGCGACCAACACACCGGCAATAAAACCGCCCAATGCCATTGCAAAAAGCGACATACCGGCAATCACATAGCCCATGGCTGCACCGGGTAGAATGGCATGGGCAATGGCGTCCCCGGTCAAGCTTAAGCGGCGCATAATTAACAAAATGCCAATGGGTGTGGCGCTCAGTCCCAGGCACACAGAACCCACGAGTGCGCGCGCCATAAATTCAAATTCAACAAACGGCGCAATAAAAAAATCAACGAGCCAATTCATACGAGATTAACTCTGCTGGATTAAACGAAGATCCCGCGCCCTGCTCACGCGCAGTGACAATGGCGGTGGCGGGTGTCGATAGCGCTACAATCTCCCTCCCCAAATAAATGTGCAGCGGAAAATGCAAATTGGCGATCGATTGATTGTGCATGGCGGTGATGATGGTGCAGCCCGCGCGATGTTGCTCATTCAAGAGCCTTAGCAAATCACGCTGGGTTTTTTCATCTACCGCATTGAAGGGTTCATCCAACAACAAGAGCTTTGCGCCCTCAACCAAGAGCCGGGCAAAGCGCAAACGCTGCAATTGCCCACCGGATAATTCTTGCAGGTTATGGTTTACAAGATGCAACAAACCCACTCGCGCTAACATCTCTCTCACGCGCGCCCTGTCTGCTGAGGTGATAGCGCTGAACAAACCCCGTCTATTCAATAACCCCATTGCGGCTACTTCAAAAACCGACACAGGAATACTCACATCGAATTGAGCCGACTGGGATAGATAACCGATAGCACCCTGTAGTTCTTGTGAAAATCCTAAATGACCCTGGCTGGGAATTAGCTCGCCTGCGATAATTTTCAGCAAGGTCGATTTACCACTTCCGTTCGGCCCCAAGAGTGCAACCATAGACTGATCGGGAATCACGAGGCTGAGGTTATGCAATACCGATATGGATGACTCAGTATCTGTCACTGCCGCGACGGAACTAATCTGCCGATAGGCGTAGCCAAGTTTTTCCAGGCGGATCACAGAATTTCCTCGCTAAGGCTGAGGTGTAATGATCGAACTCACACAAGCCAGAAAATGACACACAAGAGAACCACACTGATTGCCAGCGCCAAGGCTAACCGCTGCAAGGCTGACGCGCAGTAAATAGCCTGTGCCCATGTGGGCGAAAAAATAGAGCGCGCTTCAGTGTTGTTGTTCATTAGGACGCAATCAAATCACAAGTCACCACCAAACGTTTGGGCTGTTGCGCAGTCGGCGCAGGTGAGCGGTGAATAATGCCGCGCCCTTCATTGCCAGCCCATAATTCGCCTTTGAATAACGCCACATCACCCGCTGCCATGCGCTGAATATTTTTTTCATTCGCGGTGATAGCACCGGGTGTATTGATTTGGCTGGCGAACGCCGTGCC
>CAIOHY010000452.1 GCA_903858205.1 uncultured Cellvibrio sp. | reverse complement strand
CAAACGCTGGGGGTTTTCATTTAATGGCAGGCTATTTTTCCGTGAAGACTGCCATGCTCAAAGAACCCACGCCGCGCCAACACACACTGGAAATGGTGATCCTTGAGGATCTCGTTCCCGCCGACCACTTGTTGCGCAAAATCGATAAGTACATCGACTTTGAATTTATCCGCAATCAAGTGCGGCATCTCTACTGCGACAATAACGGCCGTCCCGCTGTCGATCCGGTGCTGCTGTTTAAAATGCTGTTCATCGGCTATTTATTTGGGGTGCGCAGCGAGCGCCAGCTGGTGCGCGAAGTGCAAGTCAATGTAGCTTACCGCTGGTTTTTAGGGTTGAGTCTGACCGACAAAATCATCGACGCCTCCACCTTCAGCCAACAACGTCGCCGCCGGTTTTTTGGCAACCGATATCGAGCAGCAAATTTTCGATGGGATTGTGCGTCAAGCCATTCGGCACGGTTTGGTCGGTGGCGATGTGCTCTACACCGACAGCACCCACATGAAAGCCAATGCCAACAAAAAGAAATTTGAAATCCATACCGTCACCCAAACGCCGACCGATTATTTAACCGCACTGGAATCAGCGATTGAAGAAGATCGCATCGCGCATGGCAAAGCACCGCTAAGAACCAAAGCAGAAGATACCGAACCCAAAGAGCGAGAGATCAAAGTCAGCACCACCGATCCCGACAGCGGTTATTTAACGCGCGAAGGAAAACCCCAGGGCTTTTATTATCTCGACCATCGTACCGTGGATGCCAAACACAACATCATCACCGACACCCATGTAACACCGGGTAATGTGCATGACAGCAAACCTTATCTGGCGCGGCTGGATCGGCAATTAACGGCCTTTAATATTTATCCTAAGTCCGTGGGGTTGGATGCAGGTTATAAAACCGCAGGCATTTGCAAAGGGCTGGAAGAACGTGGCATTGAAGGTGTAATTGGTTACCGCCGCCCCAACAAAGCAGAAGGATTATTTGCCAAGCGCAAATTTGTGTTTGATGCTGACCGGAATCATTACACCTGCCCAGTGGGTCAGTTGATACCGTACAACACCACCAATCGATTGGGCTATCGCGAATACCATTCGGATTCACAACAATGCCGCGAGTGCCCGTTTCTGGATCAATGCACGCGCAGTCGCAACCAGACGAAAGTGATTACACGACATGTGTGGCAAGACAGTGTAGAACGCACCGACGGGCGACGATTAACGGCAAAAGGCAAACGGATTTATCAGCGCCGCAAGGAAACGGTGGAGCGCAGTTTTGCGGATGCGAAACAATTACACGGGCATCGTTACACGCGCTATCGCGGGCTGCGCCGTGTGAGCGGGCAATGTTTGTTAGCGGCTGCGTGCCAGAATATGAAGAAGATCGCGCTGTTGCTGGCGCGTTTTTTTTAATCCATTGCGGGTCTTGGGGCTTATCCAAACGCAGTGTATGTTGATGGGTACTTTTATCGAGAAAAATGGGCTGATTGACAATCGATATCTGACAAATGGCCTGATGAGAAGCATAAGCTAAAAAATACAAAACCCCACTTTTTAGGGTGGGGTTTGTCAGCGATCTGACGCCAGCATAGCTGGCGTTTTTATTTGGTCAGGACATACAAAACTATTTAATCACAATCGAACGAAATACCGGACGACCTTGGCTGTAAAAACGAATCGCCTGGGGTTCATCTTTCGGTAATTTTTTTACAATTTTTGCGTAATCCGCTGGCGATTTGATATCACTGAATGCCAACTGGGTAATCACATCACCCACTTGTATTCCCGCTTCGGCCGCGGGACTGCCCGGCTTAACTTCGCGCACGACGACGCCCGATTCCGCGCCACCACGCTGGGTTTGCTCCAAATTACCCACAACAAGGCCAAGCATATCTACCGAATTATCAATCGGTGCTGATGCTGGGCGCGCGGCCGCTTCCTCGGGTGACACCGGTAAAATTCCGACGGTAACCATTAAGCTCTGCTCTTTGCCTTTTCGCATGATAACGACCGGCACTTTGGATTTGGGGGTAGTGCGGCCAACCAAATACGGGAGATCGCTGGAGGTGTGCACATCACTACCATTGAATTTGATAATCAAATCCCCCGCTTTTAGGCCAGATTTTGCTGCAGGGCCTTGGCTGTCAACTTCACTGATTAAGGCACCCATGGGCTTATCCATACCCAAAGAGCTGGCGAGATTTTTGTCGACATCCTGAATCATCACACCCAACCAGCCACGGTCAACACGGCCTTTGTCTTTCAATTGCGCGACCGCATCAATGGCCAGTGACGATGGAATCGCAAAGGATAATCCGACCGAACCGCCCGTGGGTGAATAGATTTGTGAGTTGATACCAACCACTTCGCCATCCATATTAAACAATGGGCCACCGGAATTACCGGGGTTAATCGCTACGTCAGTTTGGATAAAAGGCACGTAATTGCTTTCACTGCGCGCTGAAGGAATACTGCGACCAATAGCACTGACGATGCCCGCGCTGGCGGAATAATCCAACCCAAACGGCGAACCAATCGCGACGACCCATTGGCCAACTTTTAGAGTTTCATCTTTAGCGAGTGAGAGCGTTGGTAAATCCTTAGCGTCTACCTTTAACAAGGCCAGATCCGAACGTTCATCACTGCCAACCAAGGTAGCCGTGTATTCACGCTGATCATTTAGGATAACGGTAATGGTATCCATCTGGCTGACCACATGATCATTGGTCAGTACATAACCATCGCTGGAAATAATAAAACCGGAACCCAGTGAGCCTCGGTCACGCGGCATTTGGCGACGCTCCAGCAACTCTCTGAAAATATCGGGCAGGCCTTCCATATTAGGCGGCAATTGTTGGGGTGCTTGCGCTGTTGCCCCTTTGGATACGGCCGTGATTTTTACCACGGCGGGGGAATGCTGCTCGATAAGTTTGGTGAAGTCCGGCAACTCCGCGGCACCACTGGTTGCGGAGAAAAAGATGAGGGTAATTACTGCAACTAGACTCGCCCATTTGGCAGTCACTTTGTACATACTAGGCTCCTTAGATAATTAAATCAGCCAATTCACAACGCGATGAACGATTGACTGGGGTTCGCAACTTCAGACTGGCCAGCACAAAAATAATTCCGACCCAGAGGTAAATTCCGGGTTAAGAATGATTTGGGAATTGTGACAAAAAAATGCAAGAGGCAAGCAACGCAAAAAATATTATTGCGCTTACCTGAGACGGGGTTGTTTACCGCTAGTAAGATCCTGTTCTTCAACCATTTGCTCGAGCTGCTGGAGACTTGCAGGCAAGGCTTCTGGCACTTGCGCGGCTTTCTCTTGTGCCGCCTTTTCCGCTGCGGCTTTTTTCTCCGCCGCTCTTTCTTCTGCGGCAATGATCGCCGCAATTTTCTTCTCCATTTGTTTGCGTGTCGTTTCGCTTTCCAAACGTACAGTGACGCGGCGATTTTTGGCCTGACCGGCTTTGTTTTGGTTATTTCCGATCGGAAATTTGTCGCCATGCCAGCGCGTGGTGATGATGTTTTCAGCAACCCCTTTATCGATCAAATAATCAGTCACCAATTCCGCTTGAACCTGCGATGCAGCATCACTCTCTTCCGGGGTATCGAGCTTGTCGCTATGCGCATCGACCAGAATACCGATAACACCTGGGTCGGCCTTGGTGTAACGCGCGACTTTGTCGAGCTGTGCTTTCGTCGCCGCATTCAATTCCAGCGCGGCAGGTGCATAGTTCGTTAACAACCGTGCTATCTGATCAAACGTGTAGGGAATCAATTCACTAATACATTTTTTATATTTTCCGTAGGCGGGGATAAAGTTGCGCGCCTCCAGTGCGACACGCAAGCTGGTGCCATTCGCATTGGTCTGTGCATTACTAAAAACGATATTGGTGCCCTGCTCTAACATCGCAGCCACCTTATCGATCTGGGACGAGGTCACACGCAACGATTGCTTGCTGGCAAGCTGGATCACACCGATTCTCGTGGCAGCAATATCGCTCCGCCAAACCGGTGGGACAGCATCAATCATCACCAAATCACCAAACCTGACCCCGCTGGTTGCCACCAGCTCCATCGCTTCGCTGCTAGCGGTTTTGCGTACAAATTCTGCCCGACCAAACTCTGGGATTTCGTGACTCAAACTACACGCAAATGAACCTGATTTTGCCGTCCACTCTGACGCCTCAAAACCCGCACCATAGGTTTGGGCCGAGAGCGATGCACTCTGAGCAAGGGCAAACACCAGCAAGGCGGTGGAGTTCAGATAAGGAAGAGATGCCAAGCGCATGAAAAATTCCAACTGCATAAAAACGATGATCTACCGAGTATAGCCAGCTCGCTGGAGAATGCCGGTGATTGCATAGGCGCAGTCGTCGGATCGACCATGCACAGGAACCAGGAATCAGGAATCAGGAATCAGGAATCAGGAATCAGGAATTAAGGCTGCGGATATAAGCCAATTTTGATAGCATGCGCCCTCTCTCTTGTGTTACGCCTGTTTCTATATTACGGAATGACCCGCCCCATGACCCAGCAGCTAACCCTTACCCGCCCCGACGATTGGCATATCCACCTGCGCGATGGCGCCGCCCTCACCCGCACAGTCGGTGATGCCGCACAACAGTTTGCTCGTGCGATAGTCATGCCCAACCTGGTGCCGCCGGTGATGAACGCAGAGCAGGCGCTGGCCTACAAAGAGCGCATTCTGGCCGCACGTCCAGAAGGTAGCCAATTTGAACCACTGATGGTGCTCTACCTCACCGACAATACCGATCCCACTGAGATCGCCATCGCCAAAGCCAATGGCGTCACTGCCTGCAAACTTTACCCAGCCGGCGCGACCACCAACTCCGCCTCGGGCGTAACTGACCTGAAAAAAATCTACCCGGTACTGGCTGCCATGCAAAATGCCGGTATGCACTTTTTACTGCACGGCGAAGTGACTGACAGTGCGATTGATATTTTTGACCGCGAAAAAGTCTTCCTCGACCGCACATTTAGCCAGGTTGTGAGAGATTTTCCCGCGCTGAAGATGGTACTGGAACATATCACCACCGCCGATGCCGCCGCGTTTGTCGCTGAGGCGCCCGCCAATGTGGCGGCCACCATCACAGCGCATCATCTACTCTACAACCGCAACCATATGCTCGCTGGCGGTATTCGCCCCCACTACTACTGCCTGCCGATTTTGAAGCGCAGCACACACCAGCAAGCACTGATCAAAGCGGCGACTAGCGGCAGCCCGAAATTCTTTTTGGGGACAGATTCAGCACCCCACACCAAAGACAAAAAAGAAGCCGCTTGCGGCTGTGCCGGTAGTTACACCGCCTATGCGGCAATTGAACTCTATGCGGAAGCATTTGAAGATGCGGGCGCGCTCGATAAACTCGAAGGCTTCGCCAGCCACTTCGGTGCCGATTTTTACGGCCTGCCACGCAATACCGACACCATCACCCTGATCAAACAAGACTGGCAAGTGCCAGATACCTTGAGCCTGGGCGACCAACCGCTGGTGCCGCTGCGCGCCGGTGAAATTTTACGTTGGCAGTTAAAAACTGCTTAAGGCGAACAAGTGAATCCACCTGAAAATAACCGCGATCCCGATTCACCTATGGCGCAACGCTTTCGCGGCTTTTTGCCCGTGATTGTCGATGTAGAAACCGGTGGATTTAATGCGCAGACTGATGCGTTATTGGAAATCGCGGCCGTCACCATCCGCATGGATCAGGATGGTTACTTACATCGCCACGAAACCTTTTCGTTTCATGTCGAGCCATTTGAAGGCGCAAACATCGAACAAGCCGCGCTGGATTTTACCGGTATAGATCTCGATTGCCCGGACCGCATGGCCGAACCGGAATTGATGGTAATGACCGATTTGCTTAGCGCTGTGCGTCGCGCGGTAAAAGAAAACGGCTGCACCCGCGCCGTCATCGTCGGCCACAACGCCCATTTCGATTTGAATTTCGTCAATGCAGTAATTGATCGCTGCAATATAAAACGCAGCCCGTTTCATCCGTTTTCAGTATTCGATACAGCAACCCTCGCCGGCCTCGCGTTTGGTCAGACCGTGCTCGCTAAAACCTGCCAGGTTGCAGGAATCGAATTCAGCAACAGCGCCGCTCACTCAGCTGCCTACGACGCCGAAAAAACCGCAGAGTTATTTTGTGTGATTGTAAATCGCTGGAAAGAATTGGGCGGCTGGATAGCTGAGGACGACTATAGTGAGGATGAAGCGGAATAAAAACTAATGCGGCGCTCGAAATAAATCCATAAAAACTCCACTCATCCTGCGCGAGTTTTTATGGATTAATTATCAGCCAATGCTTATGTGCGGCACTTCTCCAGCGTTGATTTTTAACTTCTCCGCCGGCGCGATCACCTCTGCAATACCTTTCGCAATTAATTTTCCATCTTGATTGTGCGCTTCGCACTCCAGGGTCACCAGTTTTATACGCTCTTTTATTTCACTAACAGTCAAGGTGACGGTAATGGTATCTCCGATTTTTACCGGGTGTTTGAAGCTGATGCTTTGGCTACGATAAACCGATCCCGGGCCGGGGAGACGAGTTGCAATCGCGGCGGACACCAATGCCCCAGTCCACATGCCATGGCCAATAGGTTCGCCGAAAGGTGTAGCGGCTGCGTATTCCTTATCAAGATGCACCGGATTGACATCGCCGGAACAGGCCGCAAACAGGATGATGTCCTGCTCGGTGAGGGTCTTGCTGTAATTGGCGCGCTGGCCGACAACAAGCTCATTGATTGGGTAATTTTCAAGCAAATTCATAGCCTTATCCTAAATGTTCGGTAAAAAAGTGCACAGTTTAATCTATATCAACCTTATTTAGCCGCGATACACCACCACGAGCGGCTTTGTCGCTGTAAAAACCCCAAAGGGGTTGCTATGCTACCCCCAACCAGAAAATAACAACCTCACTTTTTAGGGAACCAGTAGGAGCCAATATGTCCAAGTCACAGAAGCTGTTCGTTGTTGTCGACCCCAATGATACCCATCACATTGCCCTTGAACGCGCCATTATCGTGTCGTCTTTGATCCAAGGGCCAAAACCCAAGGTGCATGCCTTTGTTGCCGTTGATAGCGATGCAGTTGATACCCGCTCCGTTAACGATAACCTGTTCCGCGACCTCACCTGGTTTGAACAAAATATCAAAAGCCCATTGGCTAATGCCGGAATCGAATACACGCTGGAAGTATCTTGGTCGAGCGAGTGGCAAAAATCGATTATGGAGTCAGCAAAACGCTTTGATGCAGATTTAATTTATTTGCCAGTGCATGCCAAAACCAACACCAGCCGTTTCAGTTTCAGTGAATCCAAATGGGAATTATTGAAAGGAGCTTACTGCCCGGTTGTATTGATTCGCCCGAATGCAAAAGCCCAGCGCAAAGTGATTATCGCCGCCGTAAACTTTCAGGCGCAGCGCGATGTTCAAGTTGAACTCAACAAAAAAATTATTGAGCGCGCAAAATTTTATGCTGAAACCTACGGCGCTGATTTGCATGTGATTAACGGCTATCTCGATTCAATGAGCTATCCTGATCGTGGCCGTCTGGTTAACGAAACCGGTTTGCCTAATGACAAAATCCATGTTGATAACGGCTACACCTCTGATGTTGTATCTGCATTAGCTGAAAAAGTTAATGCCGATTTGATCATCATGGGTACACTCGGCCAAAACGGCATGACCAAAACCCGCCGCGGTAATACGGCTGAGCGTTTGATTGCCGCTGTCGATACCGATGTGATGGTTATCAATCACGAATAATTTTTTATTCGCGTAAAACAAAACCCGGCTATCGCAAGATAACCGGGTTTTGTTTTTTTAGCGCATTGAGTCTCCAATCACTTTGATTAACTCACCACTGTTGGTATCTCCGCTCAATTCCCAGAAGAATGTGCCACCCAAACTTTGTTGATGCACATAATCCATTTTGCCCACCATAGTTTGCGGAGTATCGTAACTCCACCAGTTACCACCACAGAAGGCGTAAGCAGTTCCGCCCACTGTTCCGGTTGCAGGGCAGGTATTTTTCAACACCTTGTAGTCTTCAATACCCGCCTCATAACTACCCGCTGCTGCGCCAGTCGCTGCACCGCCGGGCGCGGCCTGAGTTACACCTGACCAACCACGACCATAGAAACCAACACCCAACAGAATTTTGTTTGCAGGAATGCCCTTCGCTTTCAACAACTGTACAGCGGAATCGGAATAAAACTCGGCGGTCGGAATACCAGAATAACCATAGAGCGCTGAATGCGGAGCTGTTGGGCCTTTGGGCGCAAAAGCACCGAAGTAGTCATAGGTCATCGGCATGATGAAGTCCAGGTATTGGGCCGCACCAGCATAATCCGCAGCGTTGATTTTTGAGGGTGCAGCACCAATCGCCGAGGTCACCAATGCACTCGCACCAAAGCGAGTACGAAGCGCCTGGATAACATTTTTGTAGGCTGAGAAGCCGCTGGTATCGCAGGTCAAACCACAATCGTTTGGATATTCCCAATCAATATCGATACCGTCAAACACATCAGCCCAGCGCGGATCTTCCACGAGGTTGTAGCAAGAGTTGGCAAATGCTGTTGGGTTAGCAGCAGCCTGGCCGAAACCGCCGGACCAGGTCCAACCTCCGAATGACCAAATCACTTTGATGTTTGGATAGGCTTTTTTTAGCTTGCGCAATTGGTTGAAACTGCCGCGCAATGGTTGATCCCAAGTATCGGCGACACCATCGACACTCAGATTCGCATCATAAGCGCGCTCGTAATCAGCGTAGGCATCGCCAATCACACACTGACCATTTTGCACATTGCCGAAGGCGTAGAGGATATGCGTCAACTGCGCCGCTGAACCGCTAGTCGCAATATTTTTCACATGATAGTTGCGTGCGTAGGTGCCCCATTGCGCGAAGTAACCCACAACGCGTTTGCCACCGACGGATGCAACAGAGCTTGAACTTCTACTTGATGTAATTGAGCTGGCAACGGAACTTGCGATTGAGCTTGCTACCGAATTCGCGACAGAACTGGCAACAGAACTTTTTAACGAGCTGGCGACAGAACTTGCCACTGACGATACGGAAGAAGTGCCGCAAGCACCTTTGTTTGCCCAGACACCATCGGCGGTAGAATTGGTAACGGGATCTTGCCCTTGCGTCCACCATTTTGCTTCATAGAGCGAACCATTGCGGCTCGCTTTATTACCTCCGGTATAAATCGCTGAACTGGTCCAGGCGGCAACACCATTACAACCTGCTACCGACGCAACCGATGAAGCAACCACCGAACTTTTTACTGAACTCGCAACCGAGGCAACGCTGGATGCCGCAGAAGAATTAGTTGCGGAACAAGCCCCCAAGCTCGACCAAGCATTAGTCCAAGCCCAACCCACTCCCGGCTCATAGGGCCCGCCCACCGTACACCAGCCGCCTACGGTACAGGAATAAGCGCTACCGGCGTTTTGGACCACAGCGCCTGTGGCATAAGTGCCCTGCTGATAATTGTTAACGCCGGTACAATTGTAAGCTTGTGCCTGCACTGCGAACAAACCGGCTGTAGCGAGCAAGCCGACAGTTGATAAGCGCGTTAAAACGTTGAAGGATTTCATTGGATTTTCCTCGAATTATTTTTTGTTTCTCATCGCTCTCTAGTCAGGTGCAAACGCTGTTGCACGACCTGAAAGTCTCCCATACTCACTTACAAAGCCTTGCGGCTCGTGACACGACTAACTCCAGTTGTTATTTTTTTGTCCGACAAACAAGCGCCTTGCCAAATACCCGCTGGCATTTTTTCAGGCAATAGAAACCGTTAGGCAAATGAAAACCCTGAGTTATCACCCAATAAAAATTCGTAAATTGACGCTGGAAAAAACGCACGCGCCCTTGTATCAACAAGGTGGAATAAATGTCCTGATCAAGAAAAGTCTGTGAAAACGATAATAATTTCCGGCGAGGAAAATCAGTCTTCACTGTCGCTCCATGGCTTATCACACTACTTTTATTGTTGTAAAAATGTGAAAACTCAAAAGACAAGCTGAAATTACACCCAGATAGACAACGTTGTCAACTGATTGTCATGAAAATGTTTTGGTCGTCACATTTAGCTGAGAGGCAATCGACCGGGCGCAATAAATTGCGCCCCTACGGTGTAGGGGTTCAATTTATTGGACCCTGTTTTTTTATTAAACCCAATTGCAAACCTAACAATTAGCGGGATTTTTTAATCAAATCATAAGCGGCCTGGATTTCCTGGGCGCGCTCAGTAGCGGCTTTGATCATATCTTCAGGCATGCCCTGCCCAATGAGTTTGTCGGGGTGATACTCACTCATTAATTTGCGATAGGCTTTTTTGAGCTCTGCATCAGTAGCCGTTTTTTCTACACCCAGTGCTTGGTAAGCCAAGGCCAATTCATCGGCGCGAGGCACCTGCTGCCCGGCACGCTGATAGGATCCCTGCGAACTCCCCTGCTCTTGTCGAAACGCATTTTGGGCATTCAACATCCGCAGTAATTGTTCAAACGCAAAACGGGAAAAACCAAGGCGCTCTGCAACCTGACGCAACACATGGGCTTCCTGTTCATCCAGTACACCATCGGCCATGGCCAAATTTACAAGATTAACTAACAGCATGTTAATCAGATTCGGACTGGCGCCGCAGTGTTGTTTAAAATCACTCGCTACGGCATCAAGATTAAAATCATCTCCCGCCCCCACTTTGAATAACCGAATCGCTTCGCGGCGGTGATCGGGCGTTAAACCCATTTTAGTTATCAGAGATTCGGTCAGTTGGATTTCAGTTTCACTGACGCGGCCATCGGCTTTAGCAAGATGCCCAAGCAGTAAAAAAACCGTGGTGAAAAACTTTTCCTGCACTGCGTGCAATTGTTCGTTAGACATTTTTGGAGTAGACCGTCGTTTGCGATCAATCAAAAAATGCCCCAAAAGTGCACCAACAATCGCACCTAACGGGCCGCCAACCATGATGCCCACAACAAAACCCAGCAGCTTCCCAATCATAATTTTCTCTTAACTTTTCAATTAGCGCGGACATATCCCGCAGATTAAAAAAACTCACGCCAAATAAAAAAACTTCGCTTAGGAGCTGCACGACAGCATCGAACAACCCGCTTTGTGCCGCGCCCACTCAGGGCGTTTGGCAAAATAATCTTCATGCTCCGGTTGTTCATCATAGGGCTTGCGCAATATTTGTAACAACTTTTCAATTTCAGAATTATCACCCTCGGCCGCTTTGTCAATTGCTTGTTGTGCCAAATAATTGCGCAGTACATATTTGGGATTGACTGCATTCATCCTTTGGCGACGCTGTTGATCGTCATTGCCATTGACAACATAATCTTGCTGCAAACGTTGCGAATAAGTGCGCAGCCAATTCGCCATCGCCTGCTCCGCCTTTTTATCAGGATGCAGATAATAAGCTGGCCGTACAATATCGACCCACTGCTGATCTGTGTATTGATGAATGCCATCAAGGGATACGAGTGCTAGCAAGCGATAAAAAATCGTCATATCGATTTCAGCGGATTGTAAGGTTTGCAACAAATTATCGGTGAGTAGTTGATCTTGAACAGGGTCAAACTGGCTTAATCCCAATTTGTTCGCCATATCGCGCTGTGTACAGCGTTCATATTCGACGCGGTATTTTTCTAGCGCCTGCTGTAATGGCTCAACCGCATTCACCAGCGGATAAAGTGCGTTGCCAAGTTGAGCAAGATTCCAGAGTGCAACACGCGGCTGATTGATGTACCTATAACGCCGCCCTTGTGCATCAGTTGTATTAGGTGTCCAATCCGGTTCATAGCCTTCAAGCCAACCGTAGGGACCATAATCGATCGTTAAGCCCAGAATCGACATGTTATCGGTATTCATCACACCGTGCACAAAACCCACACGCATCCAATGGGCAATTAATTGCGCGGTACTAATGCAGATTTCATTAAACCACTGCACATAAGTATCGCTTGAAACATCGGCCGATTTGTCGCTAAGCAAATGGGTGAAGTCAGTGCGAATGGTGAACTCGGCTAGCTGTCTGAGTAAATCAATTTCACCGCGTGCGGAAAAAATTTCAAAATTGCCAAATCGTGTAAAACTCGGGGCGACACGGCAGACCACTGCTCCCGGCTCCAATTGCGGATTGCCGTCATAAAACATATCGCGCCGCACCCATTCACCGGTAGTGACAAGACTCAGTGCGCGCGTAGTGGGAACACCTAAATGAAACATAGCTTCACTGCATAAAAATTCGCGCACCGACGAGCGCAATACCGCAAGACCATCGGCTGTGCGTGAATAAGGTGTCGGGCCGGCGCCTTTTAGTTGCAGGGTCCAATGCTCACCTTTTTGATTGCGCACTTCACCCAAATTAATTGCGCGACCATCGCCCAATTGACCAGCCCAATTACCGAACTGATGCCCACCATAACAACAGGCGTGCGGCTGCATTCCAGCAAGCAATTGATTGCCGCTAAAAGCTTGTACGAAATCTGTCTGGGTAAAAATTGATTCGGGCAGATCGATGAGCGCGGCAACTTCTTTTGCACCGGCAACGAGCAGTGGATTTTTTACCGGTGTAGGATTCACACGTGAATAAATGGCGCCGCTAACCTGACGGCGATAATTTTCTACGACAGGATCAGCAGGCAAATCGCGCACAAACCGATTATCAAATTGGAGTTGGTTGAGCTGTGTGATCATAAGTGTCGAGCGGAAATCGCTCATCCAAGGAATTAGATGGGTGTATTCAAAAACAGTGCGCAGAATTTAGAAACGGGATTGGGCACCGACAGTCAGTTGATATTTACCCACACCTTGTGCATTTCTAGCAGAGGTTGGAGTAGCGATATCTATGTGTATAACATTACCAATACGCACTTTACTAGAGCTCAGACGCAAACCAAAACCCACATTGCTCAACAGCGGACTATAGCCATATTGCTCTATACCCCAGGCTTTGCCCATATCGAAGAAGACGACCGCACCAACACGCATTAAGTTAAAAATGTGAAGGTCAGAAAAATAGCGTCGTTCAACCGTAAACACGTAGCGCTCGTCACCGCGCTGATAATCAGTAGGGTAGCCGCGCAAACCGGTAATATCGCCCACGGTCAATTCTTCATACTGTGCCAGATCTTGCCCGACATCATAGCGAAACCCCATATACCAGCGACGCTTTTCATCCTGAAAATAGTTGTACGCAAGATTGATTCCCATAACTGTGCTATCCAGCCCTTCCCGTTTTGAATGGTGGCGGCCGTCCAGTTCAAACGTGGTTTCGAAGATATGCTGGCTATCAATATCAGCAATATTGGTGTAGCTGCCTATGAAGCGAAAGACATCATCGGGGTTGTCAAATTGTGTGCCTGCATAGCCCAAACGAAAACTCACATTTTGCCCGAGGGCAATGTCCTCAGGGCGCTGAATTTGATTTACGTTTTTAAAAACGCCGAAACGATTTTCAAGATATTGATATTCAATCCACGGATACACTGCCTTGCGCTGTTCAGGAATATTCTGCTGGGTTTCATCCGATACAAAAAAATTATCCTCCTCATTGGAAATACCTACTAACCAACGCTGCGTATAGGTTGGCGTGACATCCGTCGCCAAACCAAAATAAATGCGATTGTGCATAGT
>CAIOHY010000451.1 GCA_903858205.1 uncultured Cellvibrio sp. | reverse complement strand
TCGCACCGCCAACACGGATGATGAAATAAAATCACCGCCGGATGACACCAACAACAGTGACGCGAACGATGCAACGAATAGCGAATCAGTGAAAAGCAAATCCGACACAATGGAGGCCGCACAATGAGCCACTCCATTTTTGTTGAGCAGTTAACTCCGGATGGCGAAGTATTGCACCGCAGCAAAGTGACGCATCTGCCCATCACCATTGGCCGTGCCTACGACAACGACATTATTCTCGATGATCCACACACTGCCGCGCACCATGCACAAATCGAACTGAATCAACTGGATGAGTTGATCATCTCGGATTTAGGTAGTTACAACGGCATCACTTTCGCTAATACCCGCGCCAATACCCGCGAGAATTTTTTCGTTGTTGGTGGCGATGATGTTTATCGCCTTGGCCATACCCGCTTGCGAATTCGCACGGCCGATTACAAAGTGGCCGCAGAAGTAACCGATTCAACCAACCACCGCTGGGAAGGAGTACTGCCTGCATTTACTGGTCTGGCGCTCCTCTTAGTCACCGGTTTGCTAAGCACCTGGCTTGCGGATCTCAGCCAAGGCACGCTTAGCAAATACTTGTTGGAATTGGTCAGCGTCTTCGGTTTTGCGATTGGCTGGAGTGGAATTTGGGCACTGTTTGGCAAACTCTTTACGGGTCACGCCCGCTTTGGACGCCACTTATTTATTGCCAGTGCAGGCTTAGCGTTTCTGGAGTTATGGGAGCACCTTAGCAGCCTGGTCGCCTATGCATTTAGTTGGGAATCACTGCAAACATTTAGCGTACATCCCATTATTTTTATCTGCGCGCTTGTGCTGTACTTCCATTTCCTGACTGCAGGGAACAAACGTCCGAATCGTTTAAAAATGTATCTGGCTGCTATCGCCATTCTCGGTTCCGCCATCACCATGACCAAGGAATACCAAGCGAGCAATCACTTGTCGGATCAACTCTATATGAGCCGCCTTTATCCACCCAGTGTGCGCATCAGCCGCGATCACACCCTGGAAGAATTTATGGCGGATATGGAGAGCTTGAAAGTAAACGTTGATGAGGCACGCAAAGACAACGCCGATAATGCGAGCAACCCAAACGAGAGCACTAAACCGGAAGACGCTGAAAAAGTCGCTCCGGAAAAAAACACTGGCGATGAACCAGAAAATACTACCGCAGAGCCCGCAAGCCCTGACAAGAAAACGGACACGTAATAATCCAGTCGAGGAATCGCGGCCTCCAATACCGGTGAAACAATAGAGTTCAACAATCCTGGCGGGATGAGTGCATCCCGCCGATTCGTTGGACAGCATCAACCCACGCGCCTAGAATGGCGCCCTTTTTCCAACCCACCTTTCTGCGCAGGTATTCCAATGGGCAACAAAACCGCTCTTTATGCCACTCATCACGCCATGGGCGGCAAACTCGTGGACTTTGGTGGCTGGGATATGCCACTGCATTACGGCTCACAAATTGAAGAGCACCACAAGGTGCGCCAATCGGCGGGGATGTTTGATGTCTCCCATATGACCGTGGTGGATGTCACCGGGCACGATGCCAAAGCTTATCTGCAATACCTGCTGGCAAATGATGTCGCCAAACTGGACGCGCTTTACGGCAAAGCCCTCTACAGCGGTATGCTGAACCATGAGGGCGGCGTGATTGACGATTTGATCGTCTACAACCTTGGCGATTGGTACCGTGTCGTCGTGAACTGTAGCACCCGTGAAAAAGACCTTGCCTGGATGAATCAGGTCGCGGAAACATTTTCTGTCGCAGTAACCGAGCGCCCTGAATTGGCGATGATCGCGGTGCAAGGGCCAGACGCCATTCGCATCGCCTCATCACTGGTAAGCGCGGAAAAGACAGCGATAATCGCCAGCCTGCAGGTATTCCAAGGCTTGCCTGCGGGCGATTGGTTTATTGGCCGCACTGGCTATACAGGCGAAGATGGCTTGGAGATCATGCTCCCTAACGACGAGGCAGCAAACGTCTGGGAAGCACTGGCCGACGCCGGAGTCGCCCCCTGCGGTTTGGGCGCACGCGATACTTTACGCCTTGAGGCGGGCATGAATCTGTATGGCCATGAGATGGATGAAACCGTATCGCCGCTTGCCGCCAATATGGGCTGGACCATCGCATGGCAACCAGACACCCGCGACTTTATCGGCCGCTCGGTTTTAGAAGCGCAAAAGGCATCAACCTCGACCCAAAAGCTGGTGGGATTGGTACTGCGCGAGCGCGGGGTCTTGCGCGCGGAGCAAATCGTCACAGTAGACGCTAGCGATGAAAAAGGCGTTATCACCAGCGGGACATTTTCGCCCAGCTTGGGCTATTCTATTGCTTTAGCGCGGGTGCCTCGCAGTATCGGCACCCACTGCCAGGTCGATATGCGCGGCAAGCTGGTCACCGTTGAAGTCGTGGCGCCCAATTTTGTACGTAACGGCAAAGCTGTTAAATGAATGTAAAAATTAATCGTTAAAAATTCTTATTGGATCAATCACAGGAACAACACCATGAGCGATATTCGCAAAGAACTGAAATATTTGAGCAGCCACGAGTGGGCGCGTGTTGAAGAAGACGGCACTGTCACCATCGGTATTACCGATCACGCACAGGACGCACTGGGCGATGTAGTTTATGTAGAAACCCCCGAAGTCGGCACTCGCGTGGCATTGGGTGAAGAAGCTGGCGTAGTGGAATCAGTAAAAGCAGCGTCCGATATTTATTCACTGGTTTCAGGCGAAGTTATTGAAGTTAATGAAGCTCTGCAAGATGCGCCCGAAACGGTGAACAGCTCGCCTTACGATGAAGGCTGGTTTTTCCGCGTTAAACCCGATGACCTGGCTGAACTTGATGAAGCACTCGATGCAAGTGAGTATCGTGAACTGCTGGAAAGTGATGAATAATTTTTATTGTTTTCCGTCCATAAAAAACGCGGCCACTGCCCACTGCTGTCCCATAGTTTTAGTCATAAAGCGAGCCTCATCTGAGGTTCGCTTTTTTTATGATCCGGAGGGTCAGGCATGAGGATGCTTTTTAAGCTTCGGCGATCAAATAAATTCAAT
>CAIOHY010000450.1 GCA_903858205.1 uncultured Cellvibrio sp. | reverse complement strand
TCTCACTGCGGCAATCGACGAATACAGCCGTCGGATTTTTTGCCAGAAACAGGTGCGCGTCGTCAGGTTTGAGATATTCCATCGAAAGTCCTTTCGCAACGATTATAACGAGCCACCATTAGAAGATTGCTTACAAAAATATGCAGGATTGCAATCGCATCTACGGTCGTTGAAAGTGCCGCTAATTTTCGCGGAGGCGCGGTGAACGGCTGGAGGCTCGCTCGACCGCAAATAAATCGAAACCGGCGCTTTAATTTGCTCGCCCCTTTAATTTTGATACATTTAAAATTGCTACTGTCTAAGGGCTAAGAGCTCGCGCCCAAGAGCGAAGAGCTACGAGTTTACGGATCGCCCAACCAACAACAAGATCGCAAATTATTGGGCTCAGTTTCTTGCCGCCACTGTTGCGAAACACCTGGCAGCTAAATGAACAACGCCCGCAATGCGGGCGTTGGGTGAATGCTTCTTTTTTTATAAAGAGATTAAGCAGCGGGATTTAATTCGAGCCTGGAACCTTTGATTTCTTACTCAACAACGAGTAACTTTGGTGACTTCCCTAGGACTGACGTCGACCAGGAAGCTGCCGACTTCTTGGGACAACTGTCTCGTGGAAAACACGAGACGGTTACTCGCTCTTTTTAACGCGACTCGCTAATAGGTACCCGATTGACCAGGTTCTTCATCTACGCCCTAGTGCTTCCATTCGCCTTGCTGCCTTTGTGCGCCAGGGCGGCGACATCGCAAGAGCGGGTCGCATACGTCCTAGAGAACATTGAGCTAACAGGGTCGTGCCAGCGGCCTCGAAGCTACTATTTAGACGACTTCCCTGTTGTGCTCGGAGCCGCCCCGTTGAAAAGTGAGCTCGCGCAGGTTCGCGGCTGGTGCACTAACTTTGTCAAATCCAAGAAGGTCTACTCGGCAGAATGCAACATGCTGCATAAGCCGCCAAATACGGCATTCCTCACGGTAAACATTCGCGAGATGCCGCCAGTGAAAACAGCTCGTGAGACAAAAAAGAACGCCACTCCTCGCCTAGCGAAAGACCTAGTCAAGTTGCATTCTCAATGGGAGTCGTTACTAGACCAGAAGTTGATTCATGATGGCATTACACTTTCAGACGAGGTTCGCGATGGGATACTGGGTTCGTCTGACCCCGAGGTCGATGCACTTGCCCACAGACTTGGCGTAGCCGTGCAGCCTCGCCTCAAAAATGTGCTGACAGTGCTCAATGGCTCACCGATTGAAAGTGATCGGATCGCGGCTTCACAACTAATAAATTGGAGCGGAAACCCAGCGGCTATTTTTCCTGCATTGCCAGCGGTATTGACCGACGATTCGGTTTACGTAAGGAATAACGCATCGCGCTTTGTTAGCACGTTCGCGCGCGAGCTTGGCGATATTGATACAGCGAAACTGATTTTGTCCGGCATGACCACGCAACTAAAACTACCGTTTATGACCGACAGAAACAAGGCTCTAAGCGGAATCAGAGGCTTACTCGGCAAGTTCCCCGCCTTAACTTCCTCCATAGATGCCGAGACAAAATCGCACGTGTGCCACATAGCCAAAACAAGCATTCTTGATAACGTTGGTGGCGTGGCGAAGCAACTGCTCGATGTATTGGGTGGACTCAACTGCGCTGAAAATGTTTCCTGCAAGTAGAAACCATGAAAATCTTAATTCCAACCAAAGTATTTGATTTTCATGCGCTCGCCGTGGCGGCGGCACTCGAAGTAAAAGGTCATACAACGTACAGGTGGTTTGCTGCTGATTATCCGTCTAGGCAAACCATTTCGTTTGATATTGGCATTCATGATAGGAATTGGCGGATCAACGACTATCTGGGGGAGTTGCAGGACACGGAGGTAAATGTCGTATGCCAGAGAGGGTTTTCAAAGACGCCCGCCACTGCGGGCACCAATACTAAACCCAATTCGCAGCCGTAGGCCTATTCATGAAAGTCGTCTTCACCGATCCGATCACATTGGCAATCTCAACCTTAGACAAATCTAAGCCCTCGATTCAACAGAGCGAGTTGTACGATTACTGGTCGAAGTTAATGCAGCATTCGGGAAGAGCAGCCATTTATGGCTTGCCAGTCGGTTTTGCTTTATGGATCTTTATTGTTTTTCCTGATATTGGTTTACCTTCAGGCCTTAGTGCATTTCATGCATGGCTATGTGCATTGTTAATCATTCCGGTGTGCATTTTGCTCATTTTTCTACACGAAATCGTTCATCTGTTAGCGTTACCAAACAGAATTTTCAGACCAGACACATATTTGATTTTCGACGTTAAAAAACCGCTGCTGAAAATGGGTTTATCTACAAGGGTCGGTGGCCGTATTACGCGCGAGCAGTTTATTTGGGTTTCGTTGCTGCCATTCATCGTGCTTACAATTATTCCGTTCGGGTTTGCAATATTCGCCGAAACTAAACC
>CAIOHY010000449.1 GCA_903858205.1 uncultured Cellvibrio sp. | reverse complement strand
CTTTTAGACTTTTAAATACCCCCACCCATTAGAACGATCTATTCCAATGATGATTAGGGTCGATAGGAATTCCCGAAGCACTGCATCCGGGAACGCTGCCAGATTTTTCTATTGCTTGCTTGTGTGAGTCATGACAGAACTTACACAGCGGCTGCCAATTACTCTTGTCCCAAAACAAATCCAAATTGCCGCGATGCGGGATCACATGATCAACGACCTCAGCCGCTACAACTTTGCCGCGCTTCTTGTGGAACGCACATAACGGGTTGGCAACAAGAAAAGCCTTGCGCTCTTTCTGCCAGCGATAGCTGTACAAACTCTTTTCTTTCATCAGATTGAGCAGCGATTCCAATAAACCCAACCGCCAACACGCACCGCCGCATACATCGCAGCGCGACGCAAGCGCGACTCACCCAACACTTGCATTGCCTCAAGAAAGACCGAATCAGCCAAAGAACGTGAACACCAATCAGGCTTTATCACATACAAATAATCGTGAACGATCGCAGCATTACGATGCTTACCATTCACCGGAATCAAGCCCATAAACGAACGCGGGATACTCGCCAAATCCGTTTCAAAGCCTGCAGGTATTTCAATCACGCGCTTGGCGATATCAGACTCATAGCGAACCGCCTCAGTGGTAATCCATTGCGATGCTCGCTCGCCGATATCCAAGGGCGACGTATCAATAAATCTACTCACAACTTACGCGCCGTAGTAATTGCAACATCGATCAACCGGCCAAGATAAATTTTTACCTCGACGCCGCCCGACGCACGCGCATCTATTTCTTGCTTGATTAACTCTAAAACCTGCGCAACCAGAATTTGATCCGGAACACTGAGTGAATCCCAATCCATGAGCAGCATAAAATCATCAGACCAATCCGCTGCGCTTACCGGTTCATCACCGCTCACAAACTGCCGTGCAACGCTTAATGATGCAATCAAGCTCTCTCGCCGATCAACCGCATCAGCAGTTGACGAAGCCGCGCCAACGTAGCGCGCAACACCTTGGCTCACCGCTACATCAACAATAAAATCGTTACGAGCCTCAACGCTGCCGCAACCAACAATCGCGCCCAAAAGCCCATACAACGCCATAGCGCACAACAGCACAATCAAACTATTCAGGCCCTTCATAGCAACGCCTCGATAAATTTACCTACGTTTTGGCCTGCAACAGAGCCAAAGAAAACCAACAGCAATGCAGCACCCATAACCTTGCTACGCGCATGCTCGATCTTATCCAGGCGCCCTTCAGCTTTTTCCTGCCGCTCACCCAAGCGCTGGGATTGCTCAGCCTGTGCCAGCAAGCGCTCATCAATACGCGCAAGCAAAACAATGGCCTCACCCACGCTGTCTAATTTTTTCTCGACGCGATCAATGCGATTAATTAACTCGCGTTCAGACATTAGAAATACACCTGCCAAGGCTTAACGCGGGCGATGTACTCCTCAACAGAGCCTTTACCAAGCGCAGTGTTGTAATACTTTTTCCAATATTCAGCGCGACCCCTCAACGTTTGGGGGATAGCCTCAGGCTTTAGCTTGTAATGCAGACGCGCAAACACGAACGCCAACAGTGGCGATAAATTCAAATCATCCCATTGCACTTTCTTCAAATCGAAATCAAACGCCGCCTTTACCGCATCAACATCGGCTTGGCGTGTACGCTGCTGAACATCTTTAAACGCGATCTCATCGCACTGGCAAACACCGCGCCCCGCACCATTGGGCGTTAAATCACGATAGGTGGCATATTGCGTTTCAACTGCCGCAGTTTCGCAAAGCAAATACACAGCGGAGTTACCATCACCACGGCCAAGCACATCGCACACAGCCTGCGCAAATTGTTTCAGTTGCGCTGGAGCGACTAGCCCGTAACCGCACAATAACTTCGCCATATCAAAACCCAAAAAAAAAGCCTCAAGCTTTCGCAAGAGGCAAGAGGCATTCAAGTAAACAATTTGGCAGAAATAAAAAAAGCCGATTACTTTCGTAACCGGCCTTTACTGCATAGCTCTGCCAAACATAACGCAATTTATACATTTGCCGTATGAAACATGCAAGCAATTTTATGCCGCTTCCTGAAAAATAAAACCGCCATCGATCACACCAAGGCCGCGCTCATAAATTTTTGCAGCACGCTCCCAACTGATATTCAATCGAGCGCTGACTGTGCGCATAGATTCACGCTCGACATGGACCATAAACAAAACCCGATACAAATCCGGGCGATTATTTTTTATTGCACACATTGTGCGCCCAAACAGCAGCGCATCATCATCGCTCAGCGATGGCGCAAACCCGCGCTGTGTTGTGGTGACAGAATCAAGCCACGCACCCAACGATGACTTTGTTTGCAGGTGCCGTAAAACATTTGATCCGCAGCGCTCCCACTCGCCCCACGCATCCAGCAATTCAATTACGCCGTTTTCGCTTGCCATACCAACCCCCTGAAAACCAAAAAATCACCAAAAATAAAATGCCGTCTATATGCCGTTCATAAAACTTGGATGAAAGGCACTATAAGTTATTGAATTATTTAGAAATGCCGTTCATGCCGTTCATGCCGCCCATGTTTTTACCTCGCACGGGAAAATATTTTTTAATTAAATTCATTCTGGTAAATATTAATTAAATAAAAACGCGCACACGCACGCGTAAAAGATAGGCGGCATGAGCGGCATGAACGGCATTTTGTTTATTTTCATATACTTAGCGCGCCGCCCATCAAAGCAGCATGAACGGCATGAACGGCCTTTAATTAACATCACGCCGCCTCCTGATGTGATTGCCCAATAATTCGATCGAATTCAGCGACACAACCAGCAAGCCACTCGCTCTGATTTTTATCAGCCGGCGGATTACCGATAACGAAAAACGAACTTTTACCCGAGAGCGAACCCTGCTGATAATGCATATCCGGCCTGCGGCGCTCATAGCTCGCGATGTACCCGCTGAATCTATTCATTGCCAGCACATTTTCATTACGCTGTTTTGCCCACGCCTGGTACAACCTATACAAATCAATAACACGGCACGAACAATACGGCGCATCCGTGCGTAGATTTTTCCAATCCTCATAAAACACCTCCCAAGCCGGCCTACCAATATCAATTAAGCGCCGCTTGGCATCAGTCATTGGTGGTTTGGCGTGTTCAGTGAAACCGGCCGTATCCACTCGCAACAACCAATCATAAAATGCCGCAGCGCCGCCAGCCTTCAACTCAGCATCAACACCGGTTTGCAATGCGTCTAATAATTTTTCTTCTGGCCAAATCACTAACAGCCGGCGATCACTCGGTTCCACCGGCAACGGCTCAACCTCATTACTCAAAAACACGCAGTTCAAGTGGTTAGACTCCTCCCAACCCTGCATGTACTTTTGATTAATGCGAACCTTTTCCCCTGTAATCATTTGTTTGAGCGTGCCAGTGTGCGAGTAACGCTGGCTGCGGCTTAATACCTCTTCAAACACACCAAACAGCGCCTGACTGATCCAGTCGTTGTATTGGCTCTCCAATTCCGCTTGGCCAAAGGTGCGACAATACTCACCATAAACAGCTCGCATCACCCCATCAAAGAAAAACGATTTGCCAGAGCCATGCACACGCGAATGCATTAACACCGCCGTCTGCATTTTTGCCCCAACATGCTGAAGCGGGAACGCAAGCCACTTGCACAGCCATTCAAAAATCTCGTTATCTTTATTGCAAAGGCACCACAGCATGTGTCGCATGTTTCTGCACAAATCATCATTGCGCACTGGCACCAACGGCAACCCGCGAAAGGTATTTATATACTCACCGGCCGCCACCTGCTGAGTAGGGTCAAACACTAAATTTTCCTTCGGCATGTTGCGGCGCTTAGGGTGCTTCAACCACTGGTCATAACAATCCGCGATCGCGTTACGCAAATCACTCAGCGCTACCTGCTGACTAGTGTGGGTATCCCACGCCGTTGAACTTGGGTACAAATACACATAGCGCGCGATCGCGTCAGCCAACCCCCCAGCCCCCTGCGCCTGTGCGGCAGCCGCTTCACGCTGAACATCAACCAACTCCACTGAGCGCCTATTTTCGTGCGCCATCCACTCAGCAAATAATTTCGCACCAAAAAATGATTTGGCGGCACCCTGTTTAAGCACGCGTTTTTTGTAAGAATCCCACACCTTTGCATCTGGCATTGCCAATGAATATCGCTTCAGCATCGATTCAATCGTCGGCACATCTTCAGTAGAGAGGTCGGGAGAGTCAGCGCCCCCACCTTGCGGCGAATAATCCTCATAATCCGCTGGCGGAATATCGCCATAGTCCGGCGGAGCATCAAGAGGGGAATCCGGGGAGACCATAACGAGCGGTTGCTCGGATTGGTCGAGTGCAGCAACCAATTGAGCGCGCACAACATCAAGCCCAGCCACCGCATGCAAATCATTAAAATCACTCATTCCGGCAGCATCAAACACCACACCCGCAAATTGCGGCACACACCAAACGCCGCCAGCAATACGCGCTGCTTCTTTTGCCTTAAACACGCCCATGTTTTTCTTTTTCGGGTCTAGCGCTGTTTCCCAATCATTATCACCGGCAAATATTTTGCGGCGCGGGTCGTGCGTAAACGCCTCAGCAACTGCAGGCATATTGCCCGCATCAAACGTCACAACAACATCCCAGCCGGTCGCCATTGAATCACTGGCGCCCGTCGCAAAACCTTCGCAAAAAATCAGAGGGGAATCAGGGGAGGATTTAGCGCCCTTAATCAAAAACCACAGGCCGCTTTTTTGGCCGTTAGTCAAAAAGCGTTTTGTTTTCCCATCGTTATAAATAATCTGGAAATTACGGATCTGCCCAGCACTGTTAAACAGCGGAATTAAAATACTGCCGCGCTTAACGTAGACAATCGCGTCACTATCCGCATCGCCCGCCGCTTTATTTAATTTGATGCGATCAAACACCGCGCTG
>CAIOHY010000448.1 GCA_903858205.1 uncultured Cellvibrio sp. | reverse complement strand
TTGACCGGAAATCGCCCTCGGCGCCCTGACGCTGCATCGACGCGACGACCTTGTTGCCTATGACAAAGCACCTGATGTCGGTGGCATTGGCCTCTTTGATAAATTCCTGCACCAGAAACTCAGCGCGCAGTTCGCGAAAGGCTTCAATCACGCTCTCGGCAGCTTTCTGAGTCTCGGCCAACACAATTCCGCGCCCTTGGGTGCCCTCGCAGAGCTTGAGCACTAATGGGGTGCCGCCAACCAGTTTGATCAGCTCTTTGGCGTCGTGCACGTTGTAGGCGAAGCTGGTCTTGGGTAGGCCAATCCCCTTGCGCGATAGCAGTTGTAGCGCACGCAATTTGTCGCGTGAGCGCCCCAAGGCGATGGACTCGGTGAGGCAGTAAGCCCCCATCATTTCAAACTGGCGAATCACCGCGAGCCCATAGTGGGTTACCGATGCGCCGATACGCGGGATCACTGCATCAAAATCTTCCAACTGCTCGCCCATATACCAAATGGCTGGGCTGTCAGAGGCGATATCGATATAGCATTTAAGGATGTCGAGGACCCGCACTTCATGGCCGCGTTTAGTGCAGGCTTCCACCAGACGGCGAGTGGAGTAAAGACGACGGTTGCGCGACAAAATAGCGATTTTCATAAAAGACCTGGTTGGATAAAAAAAGAAAGTGGCTACCGCTAGAGCGATGCCATCGCTGGCTGGTTCTTATTACCACCCAGTAAAAAAGATTTATTGCTATCGACCCAAAAACCCTGTTTCAGGGCGCTGCGCCCGAGCAGCATCCGGAAGCGCATATTTTCCCGATCAGTCAGGGTGACTTCGATGGTCATACTTATGCCATTGATCTGCAGACAGGTATCGATCACCACCCGCTGCTCACTGTGACCGCCTGAGTCAGTCACCATACGCACATCTTTGACCGGAGCTTCGCACTCAATACAGGTAAGGCTGTCTTTTTGCAGTGGGTGCAGACCAAATCTCACCCATGGCTTGCCATCTCGATCAAAGGGCGTAACGTAGTAAGCATGCAAAGCGCTGGTTCGCGCGCCTGTATCGACCTTGGCTTTAATCGCGGGGATGCCCAGATCCGGCAGCCCTACCCACTCGCGCCAGCCAATTACTTCAGGATGTTTTTTATTCACTGCCAGGAGCCCTCGGTTTACAAGTCGATACGATCATGGGGATGGAAGACCTCAATACAAGTCGGCACGGGCGCTGCTTAACAGGCGCGCTTTGTACCCCAGTTCAGCCCCAAGGTACAAAGAAAAATTTAATTGTTGTCGCGCGATTTTTCTTTTGTTTTTTAATGGGCTATGGTAAATAGCGCGGGTCAAATTTTCCCTACGGGAAGCCGACGCTACCACCCCCCTCTCTGTCAATGTTGGAGTAGTCTTATGTCAGTTGATGTAGAGTCACCAGATACCGATCTGATGAGTGATGTTACCATCGAAACCGATGATGAAGAGGCAACACCAAAGCTCACCGGCAAAGAAGCCAGCCAGCACACTTTGGAGATGCGCCGCAAAATCGAGGATCGCTTGGAACGTCGCCGTATTAAAGATCAACTGGGTTACGACGATATTTCCGATCTGGATTTTTAAACTAGAAACTCGGGTAATTTAAAAAGTATGTCATGTAAAACATGCCCTACTTAAGCCTCGGAGTCGCTCCCAGCAACAAGCCTGAAATTCTGTTATTCGGTCAATACATATAACAATATTCGCAGCCGCCGGTTCAATGGCGGCTGACCTTTACTCTCTTTCGCCAATCATTTCATAACTTTATCCATCGCGGAGCGCTGCGCTATTGCTGTGCAAACCATTAGCTCCTATCATCGACTTATAGTCAGCCTGGATGCATACTTTTTATCTACCCCGTTCAGGCAATCTCTGCAGGGCGGGTATGATCGATGCTACACCTAACTTCGAACATCCAAACACAGCGAATATAAGAATAGTTGATGGATGCAAAACCGCATCCGCCGCTGGAGCTAAGGCCCTATGCTAGACTCGCCCCCACACCGTTTGCACTTTGAAATCATCCTCGGCCTACTGGTCGTATTCACTATTTTTGCTATTGCTGGCGAAGAGCAAATACTCGAAAAACGTTTGGTTATTGATAACACCAGCAACATGCCACTCCATGTATACGATGATCGCGGCAATGGTGGCAAATCAAGTATTCATCTGGAAGACGAAAAAAATATGCGTTGGCATTGCATTCTGCGCGATGGCTACGAATTCCCTCTATGCGGTTTTGAAATACTTTTCGATAAAGAACGCACCCACGGCATTGATCTGCGCCACTACAATAAAATCCGCCTCTGGCTGGATTACAATGGCCCAGGCCAAACTGTACGTATTTCACTGCGCAATTTTGATCCGCTCTACAGCAAAAAAGAAATTTTGCACAGCACTAAATACAATCAAATTGAATTCAATATCGGCCTACTCAATGGCGTTGCGGAATTTTCGCTGAAGGATTTTTTCGTCGCAAACTGGTGGGTCTTGGAAAATAAAATCCCTCCGCAACTGAGCCATCCACAATTCGATAACGTTACTATTTTCGAGGTGCAAACAGGCTCTGGCCGGCCACTTGGGAAACATCAATTCCATTTGCATAAAGTGGAGTTTATTGGGCAGGCATTAAGTACCGCCGATTGGTATCTGGCGATTATGATGTGCTGGCTCGTTATCATTTTATCGTTTCTGGCTTATCGCATCGTTAAATTAAAAGATGAAGTAGTGATTCAACGCAAACGCGAATCTGAATTACTTGAAATTAATCAATTACTCGACACGCGCGGCAAAGCACTGGAACGAAAAGCCAAAACCGATCCACTTACCGGCGCATTCAACCGGCTTGGCCTTGAAGAGGCCATCAGTCTCGGCTTGCAGGAATGGCGCAAATACCAAAAACCACTCTCCTTGGTAATGATCGATATCGACCACTTTAAGCAAGTGAATGATCGCCATGGTCATGACATTGGGGATTTAGTATTAAGCCACTTATCCAACATCGTACAGCAGCACACCCGCGCGCAGGATTTGTTTGCCCGCTGGGGCGGCGAAGAGTTTGTATTGGTTTGTCGCGATACCGATATTGATAGCGCCTGCGCTATCGCCGAAAAACTGCGCGAGCTGATTAACAACCAAATCCTTCACAATGATATTACTATCACTGCCAGTTTTGGCGTCGCCACGTTAAAAGCCCACGAGAATCTGGAGCAACTGTTTAAAGCGGCGGACATCGCCCTCTACGAAGCAAAAGCAGCAGGGCGCAACCGCGTAGTTACTGCAGCTTGAGATTATCCAAATAAAACTCACGTTGAGTCGCAAGTTGTGCAGCAAAAATGGTGATGTTGCTGATTTCATTCATGTGCATAACACGATTGCGTGGAGCAGTGCGCAGGTCTTGCAAATCAATTTGCACCTGAGTCCAGCCTTTCATTAATACTATGCGGCGATTAAATCGATCATTGAAACTGTTGCCGCCAAGATCATGCTCGGCATCAGAAATCCTTACCACTAATTCCAGCGGCTCGCTGTCGGGATTGTATAAATCCATCAAGAGCACACCATAACCACTCCAATCGCGATAAACGCCCGACAAACTTATTCCTGAATAGGGAACTGTGCCCAAGGTGATTTGCGCAGCCGATACCCCATGGGTATGAAATTTTTGAGTGTGATGTATTTTTACCTGCGCATTATTCCCATGCAATTGCTGCAATTCATAGCGCGACTCAAAACTATTCAATTGCGGAAATTGTTTGCGCAGGGTCAGATCAGCAACCC
>CAIOHY010000447.1 GCA_903858205.1 uncultured Cellvibrio sp. | reverse complement strand
CGCTGACGCTGCAAATTAGCAAACGCCAAACGCCAAAAACCACCAAGGCGCAGCACCATTTTTTTGCTCAAAGCCAACAAGCCATAGGCAGCAACAATGGTAACCACAATAACAGCCAGCAACGCACCGCTGATACTCAATGCCAACTCAAGATCGCGGCTAAATAAAATGACCAGGGTCAATACCGCGAACAAGGCCAAGGCCGCTTGCATCCAGACTTGCGGCACGTTCACGGCTAATTCACGGCGCAGGATTTTTAACGGAGGAACCGTTGGCAAATACCAGAGTGCGGGCAATGCAAAAAATACCAGGCACATCAGGCCGCTAAAAAAACTTAGCACATAAGGATAAAAACTCGCATCGCCCAAACGGATTTGATAGACCTGCTGCAAACTGGTGGCCACAGTACGCTGCAATAATTCTCCAAACACCAAACCGATTAGCGACGCAATTACGCCTAATATAATTAATTGAGAAAAGTACAGTGTGCGAATGCGTGTTGAACCCGCGCCCAAACTTTTCATCAACGCAACCTGATCGGTATGGCGTGCAGAAAATTGGCGCGCGGTAATTGCAATCGCCACGCCTGCCAACAACACCGCAATGACTGCAGATAACAATAAAAACTGACGACTGGTATTGAGGGTGCGCCCTACCCGCTCTTGTGCAGAATTGATATCAATCAAGCGCTGATGTTTATTGAGCTGCGGCTTGAGTTGATCGACAAAGGTTTTTAGCTGGCTGATATTGTCCGATGCAATTAACCATTGGTAATCGACCCGACTGCCAGGCTGCACAACCTTGGTCTTTTCCAAGTCGGCAATATTCATAATCAAACGCGCACCGGTCATACTAAATGGATTGGCGCTATCGGGCTCACGAATCAATACATAAGTAACTTTTAATTCATACTCGCCCACGGCCACTGTGTCGCCCGGCTCGATTTTCAGTAATGGCAATAAACGCGAATCAACCCAGGCTTCGCCCGGTGCAGGAATGGATTTGGCGATCTCGATGTCGGCGAGATTCATCGCAAAAGGCACGCGACTGATTTCAAATTGACCGCGCAACGGATAGCCTTTGTCTACCGCTTTTACTGAAGCAAGATGCATTTCATCGCCTGCAAACACCATAGACGAAAACAATGCGGCCTGAGTTTGTTGAATGTTTTCTTTCGCCGCAGCGACAGGCCAATCGGCATTGTGTAGCTGTGAACCGCGCACAATATAATCCGCACCCAGCACGCTATTGCTCTCACTGATCAGTGTCGATTCCAAGCGATTGGTAAAGATAGAAATCCCGCTCAGGACTGCAACGGCTAACAGCAACGAAAAACCCAGCAGCTTTAATTCGCCACTGCGCCAATTGCGCCTTAATAAATTAATCGCCAGCATCATCGCAATTACTCCCGCCCTGAAACTATAGCGCCCGCTGCCAATTCAATCCGACGTTTACACAATTGTGCCAAACGTTCTTCATGGGTAATTAAAATCAGCGTTGTACCCTGGGCGCGATTTAATTCAAACAACAACTCAATAATGCGCGCACCGGTAGTGCTATCGAGGTTGCCAGTAGGCTCATCAGCAAACAGGACTTTGGGTTCACTGGCAAATGCGCGCGCAATCGCAACCCGCTGTTGCTCACCGCCCGATAATTGTTGCGGATAGTGATGCAGACGCTGGGCTAATCCCACGCGCTCTAAAAATTCGCGTGCTTTGCTGCTCGCTGCTTTGTCGCCACGCAGCTCCAAGGGCAACATCACATTCTCGTGAGCACTGAGGCCAGGCAAGAGTTGGAATGACTGAAAAATAAATCCGACATTGCCGGCGCGAACTTTTGCGCGACCTTCTTCGTCTAATAAAGAGAGATTATTGCCATTTAGAATTACCTCGCCGCTACTGGGCACATCTAATCCGGCGAGAATACCCAACAAGGTGGACTTACCCGATCCTGATGCACCTGTAATCGCAAGTGACTCTCCCGCCAACACACTGATGGAAATCGGGTGGAGGATCGTTAAATTACCTTCTTGCGTATTGACCTGTTTGGTGACTGAATTCGCTTGAACCATAGCAACAGCAGACATAATTGAGTACCCTTTTGTAAAGCAAGAGACCTTGATGAAACACGAACAGTTCCATTTTCACGAACAGCCCATTCTATTGACATAGGATTTTGATAACCATGTACAAACTGAAGATTTACCTGTTTTTACTCCTGACAATTGTCACCAGTCTTGTCTATGCACAAACCCCAACAGCGGGGACAACAAAAATATTGGTCATGGGCGACAGCTTAAGTGCAGGCTATGGCATAGATATAGAGCAAGGCTGGGTAAATCTGCTCGAAAAAGAACTAACGAAAAATCATGCAATACAGATCATTAATGCCAGCGTTAGTGGTGAAACCAGTTCTGGTGGCAACACTCGCCTGCCAGCATTACTCGCCGAACACAAACCGGATATTGTGATATTGGAATTGGGCGGCAACGATGGTTTGCGCGGGCAGCCGCTGAAATTACTGCAAAAAAATTTACAATCAATGATCGATGCCAGCAAAAAGATTGAGGCTAAAGTATTACTGGCTGGCATGCAGATCCCGCCCAATTATGGCGCGCGCTACAGCAATCAATTTAAAGACCTTTACCCTAAGCTTGCTGAACAAAATCAGCTGGGATTAATTCCTTTTTTATTGGAGGGAATTGGTGGAAATGAAACATTAATGCAACGCGATGGGATTCACCCTACCGCTGATGCGCAACCTATTATCGTAAAAAATGTGTTACCCGAATTGGAAAAACTATTGCCTTGAATTGATCGAACCGGCAGCGCTACTGCGCTGCCAACTCCAAATAATCCACCAGCATTTGCACTGTGGTATTGCCGCGAAATTCGTTGATATCCAGCTTATATGCCACGCGCACTTTTTTCGCTTGCACATTAGGCCAGCGTGTTGGATCTATATTAAATGCAATAGCATCTACTAGTTGTTGCCCTTGGGCGTCATGCGCGAGCGTCATTTTTAAATGCTTTTCGCCCACCAACTTTTGCTGCACTAAAAAGAATTCGCCATCAAATACCGGTTCAGGAAAATGCTGCCCCCAGGGGCCTGCCTCGCGCAATTGGGTAGCGATTGGCAACGAAAAATCCTGTGCAGCCAACTCTCCATCACTCACCACCACAGCCTGTAAATCATCTGTAGTCAGCTGGCGACGCACTTCATCATCAAACGCTTTTGAAAACTCACCAAAATTTTCACGCGTTAGACTCATGCCCGCCGCCATTGCGTGGCCGCCAAACTTTTGTAGTAAATCCGGATAGCGCGCAGCAACTGCATCCAAGGCATCGCGAATATGAAAGCCCGGCACCGAGCGCGCCGAACCTTTTATCTCGCCATCACCAACATCAGCAAACACAATTGTGGGGCGATGATATTTATCTTTAATACGCGAGGCCAAAATACCTATCACGCCCTGGTGCCAAGTTTCATCAAACAAACATAAACCCCAGGGCAGACTCTCCGCGTCGGCCTGTAATGTTTTTTGCAGCATGGTCATCGCCTCTTGCTGCATTCCTGTTTCGATTGCTTTACGGTCGCGATTTAATTCATCCAGCTGCGCCGCCATTTCGCGTGCGAGATTTTCGCTCTCGCACATCAAACATTGAATACCGAGCGACATATCATCCAAGCGCCCTGCTGCGTTTAAGCGAGGCCCCAGTGCAAAGCCGAAGTCGCTCGCCACCAGTTTGTTAGCTTGCTTGCCCGACACTTCCAGCATCGCTTTAATTCCCGGGCGACAAACTCCCGCACGAATGCGCTGCAAACCCTGCGCAACTAAAATGCGATTGTTGTAATCCAACGGCACCACATCGGCGACGGTTCCCAAAGCCACTAAATCCAAAAAACTCGCCATATTGGGCTCAGTAATTCCGCTTTCTTCAAACCAACCCATTTGGCGCAACTCGGCACGCAAGGCGTTCATCACATAAAAAATAACACCCACGCCCGCAAGATTTTTACTGGGGAATTCACAGCCCGGTTGATTGGGATTCACAATGGCATCTGCATTTGGCAAATACGCGCCAGGCAAATGGTGGTCGGTGACAATCACGGCGATACCCAACTCGCGCGCCGCTTCGACACCTTCAATACTGGAAATGCCGTTGTCCACTGTAATTATAATATCGGGCTGTTGTGCAGCCGCGACCGCCACAATTTCCGGTGTTAACCCATAACCATATTCAAAACGATTCGGAACCAAAAAATCGACATTTGATAGCCCCATCGCACGCAACGCCAACACTGCCAATGCGCTGCTAGTTGCACCATCCGCATCAAAATCGCCGACAATAATAATTTTTGCCTGAGCAACTACAGCATCAGCTAAAAGGCTCACCGCTTCTGGCAAACCTTTAAAATTCGGTTTAAGAAGGTTCACCAGTTGATATTGCAACTCGCGCTCATGCTGCACACCGCGTGCGCTGTAAATACGTTGCAGGAGCGGGTGAATAGCCGTTTGAAATTCAACGGGCTGGGCGGAAGTACGACGGCGAATGGTTTTTTGCATAATTTAGTTTCAAGAAAAATAGAATGACGGCAGAAATAAAAAACGCCGCAAGGATAAATCCATGCGGCGTTTCATTAACGCAACGCGTATAGGCTATTTGCGCACATTGGCCGCGACAAATTGCTGCACTTTTGCCAAATCTTGCGGCAATACAGTGTAGCGCTCTTCACGTTCAAATAAATCCTGCATATGGTGTGGCAATGCCGGGTCGGCATCCTGCCCTGCTTTGCGTACCGCTTCCGGAAATTTAGCAGGATGCGCGGTGGCCAACACAACCATTGGAATATCCTGACGGCGGCGGGTTTTACGCGCAGCATCAACACCGATTGCGGTATGTGGATCAAGCAGATATTCCGTGCGATCAAACACCGAGCGAATCACATCAATCGTCACTTCATCGCTCACGCCGTGGCTGGTAAACAATTCACGGGCACGCACCAACGCAGATTCTTTCAGGGTCATACTGCCGGATTTAAAATCTTCCATCAGCTGACGAATTGCATTGCCATCGCGATCGTACAAATCAAACAACATACGCTCGAAATTGCTGGACACCATAATATCCATACTCGGCGACAACGTGTGCTGCAATTGATTTTTGCTGTGATCGTTACTGCTAATGCAACGATGCAAAATATCGTTACTGTTAGTCGCAATCACTAATTGATCGATTGGCAAACCCATTTTTTTGGCAAGATAACCCGCAAAAATATCACCGAAATTGCCAGTCGGAACCGAGAAGGCAATTGGACGATGCGGAGCGCCCAGTGCCAAACCAGCGTAAAAGTAATACACGATTTGCGCCATGATCCGCGCCCAGTTAATCGAGTTTACTGCTACCAGTTGGCGACCTTCAGGGAGGAATGATTGATCGCCGAAACTGGCTTTCACCATATTCTGGCAATCGTCGAAATTACCTTCGAGTGCGATGTTAAATACGTTAGGTGCAAGAACCGTAGTCATCTGGCGACGCTGAACATTCGACACACGATTGTTCGGGTGCATGATGAAAATATCGATGTTATCGCAACGGCGACAACCTTCAATTGCAGCAGAACCTGTATCACCGGAAGTTGCGCCCATCACCACGACTTTTTGGTTACGCTTTTTCAATAAATGATCGAGCAGGTGACCTAAAAACTGCAGCGCGAAATCTTTGAACGCAAGTGTTGGGCCTTGGAATAATTCCAGAATCCATTCGTTGTGACCGGTTTGCACCAGCGGTGCGATGGCATCGTGACGGAAAGTCGCGTAGGCATCAGCAATAATTTTTTTGAAATCGTCATCGCTAATTGCACCAGCGATAAAAGGTTTCATAACGTTAAATGCGAGATCTTGGTAAGACAATCCTGCCCAGGAGGCAATTTCTTCTTTGGTAAAGGTCGGCAAGGTTTCGGGTACATACAAACCGCCGTCGGGTGCGAGGCCGGTGAGTACCACTTCTTCAAAACTGAGTGCGGGCGCTTGGCCGCGGGTGCTGATGTATTTCACGATAGCTAACCTTTAAATATTTTTTAATGCGATTTATTTCAATGCTTCAACGCGAATACGTTGCACTGAGCCAGTGACAGAATCCAGCGCTTCAATGCTGCGAATAGCAGCAGTGAGTTTTTTATCCTGCACTTGATTGGTCAATAAAATCAGCGGCACTGTTGACTCGCCATCTTTCGCTTCTTTTTGAATCATCGCTTCGATACTGATGCCGGAATCACTCAGGATGGTGGCGATTTTTGACAACACACCTGGCTTGTCTTGCGCTGACAAACGCAGATAGTTAGCCGTCTCCACTTCCTCAATCGGCAGTATGGGTTGTGCAGAAACAAAATCTGCACCAAAGCCTAAATAAGGAACACGATGCTCAGGTGATGCCGTCAGAGTGCGCGCCACATCCACAATGTCGCCCACAATCGATGAGCCAGTTGGCTCTGCACCGGCACCAGCGCCGTAGTACATGGTTGCACCTACAGCATCACCTTTTACTAAAACAGCATTCATTACGCCATCAACATTGGCAATCAAACGCTTTTCAGGAATCAGGGTAGGATGAACGCGAAGCTCGATGCCTTTATCAGTGCGACGTGCGATACCCAAATTCTTGATGCGGTAACCAAGCTCTTCTGCGTAAACCACATCTTCCGCAGCAATTTTGGTGATGCCTTGGGTAAATACTTTGTTGAATTCCAGGGGGATACCAAACGCGAGCGAGGCGAGAATTACCAGCTTATGCGCCGCATCTATACCTTCAACATCAAAAGTAGGGTCTGCTTCGGCATAACCCAAGGCCTGGGCTTCTGCCAACACATCTTCAAACGAGCGGCCTTTGTCGCGCATTTCGGTGAGAATAAAATTGCCCGTGCCGTTAATAATGCCAGCAAGCCATTCAATCTTGTTCGCAGCCAAACCTTCACGAATAGCTTTGATAATTGGAATACCACCAGCAACTGCAGCTTCAAACGCGACAGTGACGCCCTTGGCTTTTGCCGCTGCAAAAATTTCATTGCCATGATGAGCAATCAGCGCTTTGTTGGCAGTAATTATGTGCTTGCCGTTTTCAATAGCCTTGAGAATCAGGTCTTTGGCGACGGTGGTGCCACCCATGACTTCAACCAATACATCCACATTTGGATTATTGGCCACCTCGAACACATCGCGGGTGACATTATATTTGGAGGTATCGCAATTGGGATTATCGCGGCGCGCACCAATCTGTACGATGGTAATGTCGCAACCGGCGCGGGCATCAATCAGCGCTTTATTGCGCGTGAGAACATTAACTGTACCGCTGCCCACGGTGCCCAGACCGCAGATACCAATTCTTACCGGATTCAAGGTGGATTCCTCGTCAAATTTAAGTGTGTTTTACGCCAATACCAAAAAAGACGGCCACCATACTCATGGTGGCCGTCAGTGTCAATTGTGCTTTGGCGTCGCGGCCGGATAAGGCTTTAGCCACTCACCAACCTACTGGAAATACTTATATTCCAAGGGTTTTTGCTAAATCTTCCGGTGGCAAATAACCTGGCATCAGCTTGCCATCCGGCAGGAACAATGCGGGGGTGCCATTCACTCCCAACTGACCGCCCAATTGGAACTGGGCTGCAACCGGATTATCGCAAGTGGCGTTAGGTACAGATTGATCAGACTTGAGTTTGGTCATCGCATCCTGTTTGTCTTTGGCGCACCAGGTAGAAATCAGCTTATCAGCTGATGGACTGGGGATACCCGCACGCGGATAGGCCAGGTAGCGGATTTCAATACCCAGGTCGTTATAACCCGGTTTTTGCTGGCCACCCTCCTGATAGGCGTGCATTTGACTATGCAACTTACGGCAGTAACCACAATCGATGTCGGTGAATACATAGACAACCGCTTTCGCCTTACCTTTGGGGGCAAAATTAATACTGGTTTTGCCATCAAGACTCGCGAGCGCCTTCTTGCGCTCTTCAACAACATAAGGATCTTCGATTTTAGAGAATCCAGTGCTATCGATACCAAAAATTTCGCCAGCGATAAACTTATCGCCTTCGGGGGTTACGTAGAGCACTGGGCCGCCGGGAACCTGAACCTGATAAAGACCTTTAATCATCGACGGACGCGGCTGGCCAAAATTAATGTCCGGACGGGCTTTATGTAGATTTTCCAAGATGGTTTCTTCGACCGTTTTGCGCTTGAGCAATTCGCCTTGCGCAGCTGCATAGGGGGCAGTCATAAAAGCAGACAGAGAGAAACTCGCCGCAGCAACAAAGCCAAGCGTTTTTAATGTTTTTATCATAATCATATCTCTTACAGGTTTATAAATTGTTGGTCGTGGTAGTTGGCAATTGATTCTTGTGTTGTTGCTGTTAGCCGCGTGGATGATGCTGCGCGTGCTGTTGTTTCATCCGTAGCTTGGCCACGTGAGTATAAATTTGTGTTGTCGATAAATCGCTATGCCCCAGCAGCAACTGTACCACACGTAAATCGGCTCCGTGATTCAATAAATGGGTCGCAAATGCGTGGCGCAAAGTGTGCGGCGACAAGTCTTTTTTAATGCCCGCCACCATCGCCCAGTGTTTAATGCGATACCAGAACGTCTGGCGGGTCATCGGCTGGGCACGCGTACTCGGAAATACTATCTCATCTGGCATGTTATTCAGCAACACAGGTCGCGCTTCACGCAAATAACGCGCTAACCATGCCGCAGCCTCCTCCCCCATCGGAATCAAACGTTCTTTACTGCCCTTACCCATAACCCGCAGAACATTCTGGCGCAGGTTAATTTGCGGCATGGTCAATTCAACCAATTCGGTGACACGCAAGCCGCAGGCATAAAGCACTTCTAACATGGTTCGATCACGCAGACCGATGGGATCGGATAAGTCCGGCGCTGCAAGCAGGGCTTCGACATCGGTTTCACTTAAAGATTTCGGTAACGGGCGAGATAATTTTGGATTATCAACCAAGGCGACTGGATTTTCGCTAATGCGATTTTCGCGCAGCAGGTAGCGATAAAATCCCCGCACACAAGACAGAAACCGCGCTGATGTGCGGCTTGATAGTTTTTGCCGCAAACGCACATCCAGATAATCCTGTATCAGCACTACATCAGCACCAATTAACTGCAGTCCCTGCTGATTTAACCACACAGCAAACTGTGCGAGATCGCGCCTGTAAGATTCCTGAGTATTGTCACTCAAGCCTTTCTCCATCCAGATAGCATCCAGATATTCAGCAATAAGTTGTGTATCTGCAGGACCTGGTGTTAATTCCAACGGATTGGCGACAACCATAATTCCAACCTGAAATAAAAAACTGACTGTAGCGACTCCATCCCGTCAAGGCAATCAGAAAGCCGCGATACCCAAAAGCAAAAAGCCGAAGCGGCTTCCCGCTTCGGCTTTTTGAGAATCGATACGAATATCGACTTAATCTTATACCAGCTTCTCTTTAATACGAGCAGCCTTACCAGTAAGGTCACGCAGGTAGTAAAGTTTCGCTTGACGCACATCACCACGACGCTTCAGGGTTACGCTGTCGATCATCGGGCTGTGAGTTTGGAAAGTACGCTCAACGCCTACACCGTGAGAAATTTTACGCACGGTGAATGCAGAGTTAAGGCCGCGGTTACGGATGGCAATTACTACACCTTCGTAAGCCTGCACACGCTCGCGATCACCTTCTTTTACTTTCACGTTTACAACAACAGTGTCGCCTGGTGAAAATTCGGTGAGGTTTGCTTTCAGTTGTTCGTTTTCCAACGCCTGAATAATTGGGTTGCTCATTGATATTCTCCTAAGAGTCTATAGCTTCACAGCTAGAGTTTGTCGTATCAAGGTCACGACGATATTCCGTCAACAGCTTTTGCTGCTCCTCGGTTAAATTTATTGCATGCAATAAATCAGGCCTTCTCAGCCAGGTTCGCCCTAACGCTTGTTTCAAGCGCCAGCGCCGAATCAGTTCGTGATTACCGGACACCAACACTTCCGGCACACGCATTCCATCAAAATCTTCCGGACGGGTGTAATGAGGACAATCCAATAAACCATCCGTAAATGAATCTTGTTCTGCTGAAAGCGCGTGCCCAAGGGCACCCGGAATCAACCGCGTTACAGCATCGATCAGCACCATCGCTGGTAACTCACCGCCACTTAACACGTAATCACCGATGGACCATTCTTCATCGATAACGGTTTGTATCAATCGCTCGTCGATACCTTCGTAACGACCCGCCACCAACACCATATTGCTGTAACTCGCCAACTCAACAACACCAGACTGATCCAGTGTTCGCCCTTGGGGTGACAGATAGATAACTTTTGCGTCATCACCCGCCCAAGCTTTTGCAGCAGTTATAGCATCGCGCAGTGGCTGCACCATCATCACCATACCAGGACCACCACCGAAGGGGCGATCATCTACCGTTGAGTGACGATCATGCGCGAAATCACGCGGAGTTAATGTTTTTAACCCCACTAAACCTTGTTTGATTGCGCGGCTGGTTATCCCAAAACCGGCAATCGCGTTAAACATGTCAGGAAAAATGGAAACAACCGCAATTTTAAGCAATTGACGATTACCCCTCTCGCCTCACAGCGTTTACGCCAGAAAATTGAGCTTCAACAATTAAAACTCAGGATCCCAATCGACCAACATTTCGCCGGCATCAAGATCAACACTCAACACAAACTGCTCGGGCACATAAGGTATCAAGCGCTCGCGCTGATCAATACTCTGTGCATCCGCGGCAACAACCAATACATCATTTGCGCCGGTTTCCATCAATTTGGATATCACACCGAGACGCTGACGCCCACCGCCAAATTGGGTGAACACCACCAAGCCTTCGAGCTGGCTCCAGTAGTATTCTCCATCATCCAGTTCAGGCAAAAGCTCGCGCTCTACAGCGATATCAGCGGCAGTGTACTGTCCGGCTAAATCGCGATCATCGATGCCGACGATGTGTGCAACGAAGGCATCGCCATGAGGACGAGCTTCATCTATCTCAATCTGTTTGACACCATGTTTGGTCTTTAAAAACCAAGGATGGTACTCAAACAAATTCTCTTGCGGGTCGGTGTAAGAGTGGACTTTCACCCAACCCTTTACACCATAAACAGCGGTAATTCGCCCGACATTAACTAAATTAGATTCCGCAGACATCAGGCGCCTTTACTGTTTTCGCAGACAATTAAGCTGCTTTTTTGCTTTCTTTAACCAGTTGCTCAACGCGCTCAGACAACTGTGCACCTTGTCCAACCCAGTGTTGCAGACGGTCAGCATCAACACGCAGACGCTCTTCTTGACCACGAGCAACCGGGTTGAAGAAACCGATGCGCTCGATGAAGCGGCCATTACGCGCGCTGCGGCTGTTGGTTACGGTCAGATGATAGAACGGGCGCTTTTTAGAGCCACCACGTGACAGACGAATAGTTACCATTGAGGTCTTCTTCCTGTATTTACTTATGGGGGAAAGACTAGCTTTCCCGGTTAAAATCGACTTTCAAGTTTAAAAAATCGTTAGTCGCACAATAAGCTGTGCGAAAGGCGCGGCATTTTAAGGGAAAGATTGGCCTTTGTATAGGCCAATAAATCATTAAGCGGGATAACCTCACCACCCACCTGTGGGGTGAGGCATTTTTTACCACAATATCTAGTCACACATGTCCGCAAAACGATTGGTAAAGGTGAGGTCTATCGCCTGCGCAAACCCCGGCAAACTCAGATGTTCCCGATCCACTTTAATCAGAGCCTCATCAATCAAGCCTTCACCAAAGTGGTAAATCGTCGCGAAATTGCCCTGCAGAGCGGCAGCATCATAGACAGATGCGGCAGAGCGCACTTGCTCGCGCTTGTTTTTATAGCGGGAAAATACCGCATCGCCATACCGGCGGGCCAGCATCGACTCGACAACGTGTGGTGCAAAAATACTGGCAGTCGCATTGTTTCCACCGAAACCTTTGGAGTTAAGGAAGGCAACATCCAGCGGCTGCTTGCACAGCTCATCTTTTGTAGAAATCTGCAGACGATCTGCAAAGACATCATCAGCAACCTTGTCGATGGTTTTAATACCGGGAATGAGACCGTACTTAAAAATACCCAAGCTTGCGATTAACTGCTCGCCACTGGCAGCCGACAGCGAATGCCCCACATAAGCTTTTACTGCAGACACTGGCCAGTTACTGATGTTAAAAACCCGCGCGATCTGATCAAAAATTTGCGACTCGGTAACCCGGTTTTGTGGGGTACTGGAACCATGCGCCTGCACCATCGACCGCTGTTGAATTGATTCATCACCCAGAATGGCACGCGCCGAGGCCACAGCTTTCGCCATAGTGATGTAATTGCCTGGACCGGGAGCGGAGATCGACTTTTTAAAACCGTCTGCATTGATAAACACATCGCCCACCGCGCCATGCACGTCAGCTCCCAGCTCAATTGCCAAGGCATCATCCATCAGGACAACATACTGACTGGCTTCGGCCATAGTGAAACCGGCATTATCACCAAAGGGACGACTAGTACGACGCGGATCAGCCTCTTCAGTGCCGTCCAGTTTTTTCAGTTTTTCCTCGCTTGCCAGTGCACCCATGGTTGCATAACCATCAATGATTTCCGGCACTATCGGCGCCTCTGCGCAACCGACTACCGCGACACGGCATTTACCGCTGGCAATATCATCTGCCGCCGCCTGCAAGTTGTAGAGAAATGACGCGCAAGCACCTGTGATAGCACCCGTCTGGCCAACACTACCCAGAATATAAGCGTTCACAAAATCCGCCGGCATGGTATTTAATCCCAGCGGGCATTGCTTGGCACTCACACGCCCCCCCTTCAAGCGCGATTGCAAAAGACCGCCAAAGCCATTTTCATCCATCTGACTCATCACATTACTGGCATAAACACCAATTTGATCCGGCTTTACTGAATTCATGACCAGCTGCCACTCCAATCCGGTGGACTGGATAGCATCGGAAGCGCCAATGACCGCTAGCTGCAAAGCGCGTGGATGATAGTGAGAGTTATAGAGTGCACCTGGATTAAAACCACGCGGCAACTGCCCGGCCGATTTGACTGGCAAGTCGCGATAACTATCGAACTTGACCTCAAGACCCGCTGGGGCAGTCACGCGGACGCGATCGTCATCAACAGCCTCAATCTGCCAGTCCACAGGCACAGGATCAGGCAGATCGCGCTTGCGCATTTCCACCACGAGGGGCGAATCACCCCCTCCGAGCGTCGCCGATTTCTGCCAGTGGGCAGCATCGACATCAAAAAACGTTTTGTCGATACGACGAATCAAGGTGCCATCCAATACTTGCGCACCAAACCGGTTTTCGAGATCTGCGAGACCAAGCGCATTGCCTTCAGCATCGCGGTAGGCATCGTCTGCAAAACCAATCAAACCCATCATTACGGCCAAACCGGCGATAGTTTCCTGACGATCAGTTGGCGGCAGACTCTCAATCACCATACGACGATAGGCGTGATGGCCGGAACTGCGACCAGCCGCATTAAATCCGCCAAACCCTACAATCACTGGCAAACGCGCAACAGACATAACCCACTCCCACTAACCGAAAGATGACAAAATTTAACGAAGTGTATGGGCATTCACGTCATCTGTCCCTGCCAATCTGGTCATTTTAAGTGGTAAATTGGCCACATGTATTCAATCTGACCAAAGTCATTACTCAATGAGCAAAAATCCCCCTATCCGCATTCACTTTCTGCTTTGTGAACGCATGCTAGCCACCAGCAGCACCCTGCCAATGGAAATGCTGTTGGCCGCCGAAAGCGCGGTGCATAGCATGCTGCCAAGCGACCAACAACGCCCTCTCGATATTAAAACCATCAGCCTAAGCACCGCCCCTATCGCCACCCGCACCGGGCTTTTGTGGCAGCCAGACCTCACTATTGCGAGCAGACCAGCAAGCGACTCGATCTACATCCCCGGTTTGTGGCGCAACCCCCGCCCCGTTGTACAGCAACATCGCGCAACACTGGAATGGCTGCGCGAGCAGTACCAGAACGGCGCCATTATTAGCGCAGTGGGGACGGGAGTTTGTTTTCTCGCAGAGGCGGGGTTGCTAGACGGAAAAGCTGCAACAACCCATTGGCATTACTTCGATCAATTTCAAAAGGACTACGCCGACGTAGAACTTAAACGGCAATACTTTATTACTCAAGCCGGCAACCTGTACTGCGCCGCGAGTGTTAATTCACTCGCCGATTTAACCGTGCACTTTATTCAGCGTTTTTTTGGTAAAACAATCGCGAGTCATGTGGAGCGACATTTCTCTCACGAAATTCGTCAGGCTTATGAAACCAGCGGATTTTTTGAGGCGCATGAGAACCGGCACCCGGACGAAGACATCACTCAAATACAGATTTGGCTGCAGGACAATTACCAGCGCGATATTTTATTCACACAAGTCGCAGCGCGATTCAGCATGAGTGTACGCACCCTCAATCGCCGTTTTAAAAATGCACTAGGGCAAACACCACTGGATTATTTACAGGAAATTCGCATCAACATTGCAAAAGATTTATTGAAAACCAGCAACTTGTCCATCAGCGAAATTGCCGACAAAGTCGGCTATCAGGATACAGGCTATTTCACAGCCCTCTTTAAGAAAAAATTAGCCATCACACCCAATGCCTATCGCGATACGGTGCGTGCGAAATTATTTAGCACCTAATCTCACGCAAAAATTTGCGAAAAAATAACCCCGACACCGTTGCGATATCGGGGTTATTACTAGCACCTACATATACTCAAATACCCTCAGAAAAAGCCAAGTTATGCAGCATCTGCGCTCGCAGGAACAACTGTCAATTTTTCTGCAGTTTGCACGCCGATGGGGATTGTGCGTGGCTTAAGAGATTCAGGAATAACACGCTGCAAATCAATATGTAGCAATCCATTTTCATAATTCGCCGATTTCACCTGCACATGATCAGCCAATTGAAAACGTCGTTCAAAACTGCGCGCGGCAATACCTTGGTGCAAGTATGTGCGCTGCTGATCGTCAGCAGCCTTATTAGCAGACACGGTCAGATTATTCTGATTCACTTCAATCGTTAATTCAGATTGATCAAATCCTGCAACGGCCATCGTAATTCGGTATTTATCTTCACCCGTCAGTTCAATATTGTAGGGTGGATAACTGGGTTGGTTTTGTTCTGCACGAGAAAGACTATCCAACAAATTAGCCATGCGATCAAAACCGATTGCAGAACGATACAGCGGAGTAAAATCAAAATTACGCATATTCAAATATCCTCATTTGAGCAATATAAATTATCGGCCCATCTCATCGATCAAGCCATTTAAAGGTTATGTGATCCTCTACCGAGCCATCACACAAATGAGATAGGGATATACAAAACCATTTCAAGAGGATAATAAAAATTATTTTTTGAAGATTGCGGTAAATGCCTGTTGCAAATATGGGTATTCAAATTTAAATCCAAGTGATTGCGCTGCTGCAGGCACAACTCGCTGGCTAGACAACAATAACGCATCAGCCATCTCGCCAAACAAAAGACGCAAGACGAACTCCGGCATTGGCAATAACGCTGGGCGATGCAAACACTCTGCAAGCACCGCAGTGAACTGTCGATTAGTAACCGACTCGGGCGCTACCGCATTAATTGCACCTGAGACACCCTCCTGCTGTAGCAAAAAAAGCATCAACCGCAGCAAATCATGGCGATGAATCCAAGGCATGTAATGCTCCCCTGCTCCCATTCGCCCTCCCAAGCCCAAGCGAAAAGCAGGTAGCATTTGCTTGAGCGCACCACCATCACCTTCCAACACTATCCCAATACGAATCTTGCACACTCGCACACCATGGGTCTCAAAACGCTGTGCCGCTAACTCCCAGTCACTGCACAACTGCGCCGCAAAGTCATTGCCGGCATGCGCGCGCTCATCGACCAACCGATCACCACAGTTTCCATAAAAACCCACCGCGCTCGCACTCAGCAATACACTGGGGAATCGGCCCACGCGAGCAAAAAAATCAAACAGGCTTTGGGTAAAATCTACGCGGCTTGCTCTGAATTTTTGTTTGGATTTTTCGCTCCAACGAGCAGACGCCAAAGACTCCCCTGCGAGATTAATCAACACAGCGAAATCGATTGCGGCCAACTCATCCAGGTTTCCAACAATATTGACCTTCTCATGCAGCAAATCGCGCGCAGCGACAGGATTGCGGCTCAACACCCAAAGCCGGTAACCCTGCTCAAGCAAGTAATCGCAAAGATGGCGCCCAATAAATCCAGTGCCACCGGTAATCAAAATATTGCCTGACTTGGCCGCATTAGTTGTCACGATAGGCTCCCCAAAAAAAGCTGACATAAATCAATTACCTACCAGAATCCAACAGGTTTAAATCCCGTTAATGTATCTACTCCACACCAGTGGAAACAGATCAAAGACCAATGATTTTTCACAAAAAAGTTAACGCTTATGGCCACTAATGCCGTTAGCAACTAAGGAGAGATCAAAATGTTATTAGGAAATTTTAATAAAAACTTGCTATTCGGCAGGAGATCATCAATATAGGTAGAGAGGGTCGGGATTTTTCGCGGAACTCAGTGCGGAGTCCCAGCCCCCCTAACATAAACGTTAAGGAGCCTTATGATGAAACCTGCTGTCGACGTTGTATATCGTGATTTTGACTCATCTGCTGCACTAAACGAAATTATCACCAAGAAGCTCGAAAAGCTCAGCCGCTACACCGACCAAATCGTTCATAGCCGAGTTGTACTCGATACGCCCCATCACCACAAACACAAAGGCAAACAATTTCGCGCCTCTATCGAACTGGATATCGTTGGTCATCCCTTGGCAATTACCCAGAATGATGAATCCATTCACGTCGCAGTGCGCGATGCATTCTCAAGCGCAGAGCGCAAAGTGAAACAGCTAGTAGCTCGTCAACGCAATACTCGCTAAACCTCAGGCTAAAGCGCCTAACGATTTCATTTATCCCAAATGAAAAAGCCGGGATCATTACTGATCCCGGCTCGAGTTTTGGCTAATTGGCAACTTCTCTTTCTTAACCTGCGACGCCGAGCTTGGCTGATTTTTTGCTAATCAGGTGGTTCAAGTTAGCCAGCGATTGCATATGGCTATAAATCAGCTCCAAGCCGTCTTTTTTGAATAAATCCAAGGCTTCTGCATCACCCAAGGCTTTCAATTTTTCGCGCTTGACTACATAAAAGCCCATCAAGTTCATATTGGCATCTTCGCGACCTTTGAAAGTGATATTAGCCTGCATTGGTTCAAGCAAATTCAATTCATGTAAACGCTTGCAGAAAACTTTGGTCATTTCAGCGCGATACTGGTAATCCTTGAGAAACTCAACCACTTCTTTCAAATGCGCAGATTGCTCGCCATTTTCTTCAAACAAACGGCGCCCTTTGCTGCCATCCTTCAATACCGTTTGACTATCAGCGTCAATACACAGTGCCATAGTATCGGCTTCCCTATCACCGCCCAGTACAAACGGATAGCGACGAATAAATGCAGGGATGTAACGCGAGGAGAATTGGAAGTTTTCATCCAAGGACAGGTTTTCACCTTCCTTCAACCCCATAATCGCCAAAGGGATATATTCACCCTCGTTCGCCGTTGCTGAAAACACAATCGGGAACTCGCTCGCTGCAAAAGGGATTTCGGTCGCCAGAAGAGGAGCGGAAATCATATGCGCTACGAATGCATAATTATCGACCTGAACAGACCAATTGCGATGGATATCAGATGACAGCGGTTGGATGTTGTCATAAATCATGAGTTGTTTTGCCACGAGGATACCTCTATTTATTGTCTCGACTTGAGATGAAAAACCAGGAATGAAAAACAAAAGAGGGGCGCATGGTAGCACTTTCATCAGCGCCTGCCACTAGAAGGCTATTAATCGCCCTAGGGATAAACTTATATTGCAGACACAAAAAAGCCCGCAGGTAAGGCGCAATGCTGTTCACTTAAGGATTGCGTCCGCAGAGCAATAACCAGAGAATCCGATACGAACTCACGTCGTATCGGATTTTTTTGTGTTTATCAGACCGCAACTGGAAAGTATTTGGGAT
>CAIOHY010000446.1 GCA_903858205.1 uncultured Cellvibrio sp. | reverse complement strand
GCCACCGAGCGTCTGCAGAATTGCTTTGGAGTTATGCAAAATATTGGCGTGGCTCACCATCACCCCTTTGGGGGTTGAGGTGGAGCCAGAAGTATATTGCAAGAAAGCGACATCATTGGGCGCAAGCTCCGGCTGCTGCCAACGCTCAGCAGCGGCGTCATCCACCGCTGTGACATCCAACCATGCCAGATGGGCAAACACCTCTGAACGCTCCGCCAATTGCCCGGCGATACCAAGCAAATCCGGCTGGGCCAGGGCAATCGCTGGTTGGCAATCACGCAGGATGGCCTCCAGCCGTGGCAAGGTTTTCTCAAGGCGGCCAATCACCGGAGGGTAAGCGGGCACAGCAATCGCCCCCGCCATCACACAGGCCCAGTAAGCCACCATGTAATCCAATCCCGGTGGACACAAGAGCACCACCGGTTCACCGGCGGCATTGCGCGCTTGCAACTCAGCTGCCAGCGCTTTGACCCGCTGGCCAAGTTGGGCATAAGTCAGTGTTAGAACCGGCTTATGTTCGCCCTCGATAAAGTGATAAACAGGCCGGTCGCCGCCAGCAGCGACGCGCTGCTGGAATAACTCGACCAGATTAGCGGCTGCGGGTAAGCCCGCAGCAGAGACGATAGTCGCCATGATTAAACTCCTTTTCTACCAAATGGCTTGTTGCTGGAAATACCATTGGGTTTGCCATCACCATTGCGATCCCACACCGAGCGGCGCGCTTCCGCTTGCCCAGGTTGCGGTGGATAACAGGTGAAGGTGGCGCGTGTACCTGGCTTGCGCAGCAGCTCGCCGAGTGTCAGCGACTTTTTGGTGTCGCTCAGCAGACGCGAGGCTAATGGCTGACGGGTGTTGGTTGCCGTTACCAGATAACCATTATCGTCCGTCCAGCCACCCAGATCGCAGTGACCAGCTTCAGCCGCAGCAAGCATAGCGGTGAACTGATCAGGCAAAGGCCGGGCACCTTTGAGGGTAGCCTGCTGGCCCACCATGGGCTTGAGGTTGGTATCAAACACCAACATAAACGCCTCGGCAGCTTCGCGCTCTTTCAAACCTGCGGGATAACACACACCTTTTTTATCCCCGAACTCCAGTGCTGAACCCAGTTGGAAACACAGCGGCATCAGTTGCGCCGAGGGCACATCCGGGCAGAAAAGTGAGGAGGCAACGGCTTCGACAATAGGTGCCGCGTGGTTGTCGGTAATCGGTTTTTGCGACATAAACGCATCCAGCGCGGGAGCCGCAATCGCCTGCCAACGCAAATCGGATTGCACCGCCGGGCTCGACAATACCGCCATCACAATCTGGCCCGCCGCCGCTTTATCTCCTGCGATAGCCGCACCTGCCGCTTGCATCATTTGGCCACGATCAGCATGCAGGGCATCAAAGAAGGCATCGCGCCCCTGTACTACCGAGGTCAAACAGGCTTGTGGATCACTGGGCAAGAAAGCATCAAACGCATCCGGGTTGCCGCGCACATCATTGCCGCCGAGGAAACCCGCAGGGCGACGCAGGAAGTCGAGCAAGCCCGCAAACCGGTGCACTGTGTCAGCCGAGCCGTCGTGGGAGAAACCATAACCGCGTACCGATGGCCCTACGATAGGGGTATGGCGATTAAAGAAGCCGCCCTCACGGATACCAAACACCGATTGCCCGACAAACATTTCTGCCTCGTGCGGCTGGCCAAACTTGCCTACGCGCGAATAGAGGTTACGCAGATGCGGCACCTTGAATACCTGCGGGATATTGGAGAAGGCATATTCGCCGCTGGTGCCAAAAAAGCCGGGGAAGTTGCTACCAAACTCTTTATTGGCATTAGGATCGAGCACATGGCAGCCCTGGCAGGTAGTCAAACTGTCGGCGATGCGCAGCGGACAACTTTGCGGCGTTTTATTCAGGCTGCATCCCTGCAATAAGTTTTGTTCCTGGCCGGCAACAAGTTGTGCATCCAACAGGGGCTTACGGCTGACATTGGCATCGCCAAACCACTCAACCAAGGCGGCGGTAACCTGCATAGGGTCTTTTAATTTGGCCGCTTTTTCCGCCGGTACTGCCGCCAAATCCAATTGTGCCGGGTGATTGGCACCGGCGAGCAGCAACTGGATGCGATCCAACTGGGCAGCGGAATAGACTTGCGCCTCGCTGTTATAGCTAGCTTGATTGCCCGACACAGCCAGGCTCGACAACGGCTGACGGGTCAATGTGGCGACTTGTTGCGCCAGAGGTTTGAGCGCATTCAGGCTTGCTTGCAACTCGGCGATACGCGCCTGCTGGGCAGGATCGGCCGCACTGGTGAACTGCAATCCGTTCAACGCACTGGCAAATACCTGCACATGGGTCAGGCGTTCCATCACAAACCGCAGCGGGTTGCCGAAACATTCACACTCACGGGTGGCCGCATCTATTTGGACAATCTGGCCGTTGGTGCCCACACATTCGCGGCGCGCGAACTGCTCATCAGTCATCGACTGGCAACCGAAAAATGCAGCGCGGCCGGCGGCTTCATCGTCCGTCAAGGTGTCATTCAAACGACGCAGGGGGTTTGGCGGATAGCTGATCTGCATCAGGTAATTAGCCAAGTCATCCATTTTGTTCGCTTGCAGTACATGGTCGCTACCGGTGAGATCGCGCACAGCTTCGTCAAACTCGCGAATGGAACTCTCCTCATCCAGGGTACCCACATCAGGTTGTTGTCCCATCAACGTCTGCACGTTGCGCACACGGTCACCGCGCCAATGCAAGGCGCCGTGGTTTGCCAGGCCGCGCAATGGCTGGGTCAACATGGGGCCTTTATTCGCACGGAAATCCGGGTTTACCACCGCGTGGAAGGGGCTGGTTTCCGCCGGATCGACCGCCAGATCCTCCACATGCCCCACTGCAGGTGGCGATACAAAAGGACCCGGGTTGTTGATGGATTGCAGATCCGGATTACCCAGATCCCACGCGAGGCTGTCATTGTTGGCAAACGCATGGCAACTCGCGCAAGCTTGATCGCCATTGACCGACATTTCTTTCGCCGCATACAACAGCGCACGGCCGCGCGTCACTGTCGTGGGTTCCGGGTTATACATTCTGTAACGTGCCACCAACTGCGGGCTGGGTTGGCGAGTGTTGATAACAATCAGCTCATTGGTGAAGCGCGCCAATACATACAGACGTTGATTTTTCTGATCCAGACTAATGCCCACCGGCCCAGCGGCGAGCGTCTGCCCGGCGATGCCTTTTCTACCTAATTCAATGGTTTTGATTTTCTGGTTAAGCGTGCCTTGTGTCGCGCCATCAAGCGCCGAGGTTGAGACGTAAGCCAACTTGTCAGAGCCCAGTGCCGCAAAATACAGCTGCTGGTCTTGCACGTAGTTTTTACCGGATTTATTGGCACTGATGGCAACCGCAACAGGAAAGGCTAACGACGACTCTTTGGCAGACGCATTGGGCAACAACCCTAAATGATCATTGATAGGCTTGATCGCAACCTGATTGTCGCCCAGTACCGATATTCGGCTCTGGGTCATATTGCCGCGCAAGGATGAACCGGTGAAATGACCAAAACCCTCGAAACGAGCCAGGTTATTGGCATCCTGATTGACCACATACACTTTACCCGTCGCCGGATTGGTCGCCATGCCGTACAACACGGTGCCCACGTTGGCAAAACTGTTCGCAACGGTGACTTTGCTGGCAGTCACATCCAATGCAAACACATCGGTATCGGGCAAGGTGAGCTTGACCCAGTCATTCCATTCCATCGCCGGGCTGGCGATGCCATTGAGCGCCGGATCCTGATCCAACCAACAGCCGTTGATGCGCGCACTAAAAGCCGCGCCACACTGTTCAGGTGACGAGTAAAACTTCGCCATCATGCTTACCACGGGCTGGATCTGACCCTGCGCATTGGTGCACGAACAATCCTGATCGACAACGCCAGACTGCTGATGTTTAAACGCGAGAATATTGTGTGCATCGTCCGTTTGCGCACACACTTGCAGCTCGTGGCGGCGCTTGCGCTCGATACGGGGATCAGGAAAACAGCGCCCCTTTCCGATCACTGCCGGTGAACCACCGTGCATTTTTACACCGGCGCGAGTAACCGCCAATTCGCCGGTTGCACTGACGACAACATCGCCGGTCTGCATCAGATGCTGCAGATGTTCGATAGCGGCACCGCGCGAGGTTTCAGCAGCAACAACCGTTGTTTGATTGCCCGTGTGAAAACCCGCCGCAAATATCTGTGTGTGAAAACCCGCCGCGTTTGGCGCACCCAAGGTGAGCGCACGCGGTGTATCCGTAAACAAATTCACCACCTGCACATTGGCTGGATTAGCGGCATCGAATACGGCCACATCAGCTAAACCAGCTGGGCGATCTTTTGCCGCATTTTCAGCGCCGGTACGAATCAAATCTTGCCAATTGCGCGTACCTTTGTCGGGATGGGTTTGGCCGCGGTGCGCCATCGAAACAAACACACGTTTTCCCACCGGAGTATTGGCAACCACAATATCGCGCGGCTCATCGCCCACCGCAACGGTATCCACCAAACTCGCGGAGCATTTATTTAAATTGATATCCACGATGCTGATGCTATCGGACAAGTGATTGACCACCCACAGGCGCGCGTAATGGTGCATTTCAGTAATCACACCTATCGCAACTGGGCGCATACCCACTTTTACCGATGTACAGTGTTTCAGACCATTACCTTGGGGTTTAAATAATTCCAGATAGTCATCGGGCACATTTAAAACCGCCACATAACCACTGTTTTCTAATGCGGCAACAGGGCGCACCGGATCTTCCTCAAACAAGGTGTAATCACGGTCGGCCCATACATCGTTATAAATAAAAAGTTGCGCAATCAATACACAACACAACCATTTGCTAGTGCGCCGCAGGGCATGCGCCCCAGCGAACTTAAAGGTCGATTCCTTCATCGCCAGTACTCCTTTGCAATTAAAAAAATATGAGTGAGATAAAATTATAAACAGGCTGCTGCTGTTTCCCGAGGAGATGAATTAGTCACCAACTGATCCGTCAATTGCATCGCTAACTCATCAACCAATACGCTCAATGTTGTGCAGCTCAATAGCCATTCATAATCAATATTGGCTTCCGTTTGCGCTTCAAGATATTCGCAAAACTCCACCATTTCGATTGAGTCCAAACCCAATAGCGACATGTCGCGCACCATATCGTCATCGCTAAAATGACGATTGATATTTTTTTTCCCCCACTGCATTACCAATTCATAAAGTGTTGCTTTATTGACTTGTTTCATACCGCCACCCTTTCATTTTCACAGTTAATAAATCCTTCACCTGCGCGCCAACAGGCCATCAACTTCAATTCATTATTTTGAAATTGCTGTTTACACATTTGTCGACGAATTTTTCCGCTAGATGTCATGGGGATAGTGGATGGCGAGACCAAGGCAACTGCGTGCACGCTGATCGACAACTGCCGATTCACACCAATTCTAATTTTTTCGATAATGGCTTGGGCATCCAATTTGCGTGAGCTGGAACGCTCAACTTCATGCACCAACACCAATTTTTCACGGTCATCATGCATTACACAAAATGCGGCGCAGCGGCCTGGTTTTAATTCCAAACTGGTTGATTCACTGCAGGCTTCAATATCTTGTGGATAAATATTGCGCCCATTAAAAATCAACAAATCTTTGGTGCGACCAGTGATAAACAATTCACTGCCAGTCGAAAAACCCAGATCACCGGTATTTAAATAACGCGCCTCAGTACTCGGTAATTGATTATCAAATGCTGCTGCGCTAGCGGCTTCATTGCCCCAATAACCACTGGCATTACAGGGTGTGGTCACCCAAATTTCGCCCACGTTAAACGGTGGCAATTCGCGGCGCGTAGCCGGATCAACAATCACTACCGATTGTTCGTACAGCGGAATACCTGACGACACTAAACGCAAGGCGTTGGGCTCATCGTCGGCAACGGCAACGATGCGGTTACTTTCATAAGCCACACGATCAACATTCAAATAAAATGGCGGCTTATCGCACTCGGCACCGCTAATAATCAAGGTTGATTCAGCCGCGCCATAACAGGGAAATAGCGCTGTTTCTGCCAACCCATAAGCAGCATAAGTGTGGTGAAAAAACTCCAGCGTTTGCGCACGAATCGGCTCAGCACCATTAAAAGCAATTTTCCAGGAACTGAGATCCAGCCCAGCCTTATCTTCATCTTTAATTTTTTCTGCACAGAGCTGATAAGAGAAATTGGGGCCACCGCTGACACGTGCCCGATATTTGGAAATAGCGCGCAACCAACGAATCGGTTTTTGTAGAAAGGCGCTTGGCGCCATGAACACAAAAGGTTGGCCAATGTAGATTGATTGCAATAAATTGCCGATCAGCCCCATATCATGAAATAGCGGCAACCACGACATAAACACACAGTCGCCGTAATTTTGCAGCCCGTGATAAATCAGTTTTTGATTTTCAATCAAGTTCGCATGAGAAAGCATTACACCTTTAGGCATCCCCGTGGAGCCAGAAGTGTATTGTAAAAAGGCAATTGCATCGGCCGATACCGGATCAAGCGCGGCATTACGCCCAGCGCCGGCGTTAAGCAATGATTCGTAACTGCAGAAATTTAATCCTGCCGGGCTGTAGCCATCCTCAATTTGATCCAGCAATCGCTCTTTGATTTTTCCCAGCGTAACAGTCATTTTTGCAGAGCAATTTTTTTGAACATTTTCGATGCGAGTCCACTCGCTAATCCGCCGGCTGGGAATTGGCATAGGCACAGCAATAACGCCTGCGCGCATGCAGCCAAAAAAGGCAACCACAAATTCATAAGACGACTGGAACAACAATATAACTCTATCGCCCTGCGTCACCTGTTCTAACAAACCTGCGGCAAATGCATGAGACTGCACCGCTAGATCCGCATAGGTCATAGGCGTTTCTTCTCGTTCTCCATCGGCAAGAAATATCAATGCCGTTGCATCCGGTTTGATACGCAACTGTAAATCCAGAGAATCGAGAATAGTATTCGCACGAGTAACATCGTCGGGCGATGTAAAAGACATAGCACTAGGCTGTAGCTGTTGCATAGGGGATTTCCTTCCAAATTAAGCTGGCGCGCGCAAAAATAAGTACACGCCAGAAAGAACATAACTAATGATGATTAAAAAAATTAAAATTACATCGCCATGTCTTCTGCCACGGCTTTTGGATACAGGTTTTCAAAATTGGCAAGAAGTAAATCGCGCGCGCGCTCACTGGGAAAATCCATAATTTTCATCCGAATTTCCGCAGTACACACAATCCGATCGCCGCTACTAACGGTCGCCACACTCAAGGTAAAACCATGCTCGGACTTGTGTTTTTCTATTTTTCCGACGATTTTTTCCCCCGGCGAAACAAAACTGGAAAATTTGCAGTGGGAAACTTTGGCGAGCACAGCCATTTTGGTAAAACCTGAGCTGGCCATAGTTAAATGACCGGCGGACTGTGCGATAAATTCAATAAGATAAATTCCGGGAAGTACCGGAAAATCAGGGAAATGATATTCAAACAGACTTGAATAGCGGGGGATTTTAGTGCCGGTGACAATTACACCTTCGCCGGGCGAAATAGCATAAATTTCATCCGGAATACAAAAAGTATCTAGATTCACGGTCCTTCTCCAATCCTTTAAATTAACTGAGTTTCCCATTGCCACATTACAGCGAACGCTGCGCTCACCTGAGCTGAATTGCATCCTACACAGATAGAATTTGTCTAACAACTACAAAAAATATTCTCGCAGAGAATTAGAGCGACAAAGCGCAACTTTAGGCGCCAGATGTGAAAAAATCACAAAAAATGATTTTAGATTTTACGCAAAGGCAGGTCGTTTAGAGTGATTTTACCTACCTGCAGGCGAGCTGAATGTCTTCACGGCTAACATTGCTGTTGTAGCGTGAAGATCACCAAAAAAATTAAAACAACGATCGAAGTATCGCAACCACAGATTATTTAATCGAAAACTTATACACCGTGCGAGTGCGATACTCCGCTCCCGGGCGCAACACTATTGATGGAAACTGCGGTTGATTAATCGCGTCGGGCGAGTGTTGTGTTTCCAAGCAAAATCCACTGCGTTTTTCGTAGACAATACCTTTCCCTGACAAACTGCCATCCAAAAAATTGCCGGAATAAAATTGAACGCCCGGCTCTTCGGTCAGGACTTCAAGTACGCGCCCGGAATCTTCATCTGCAACACGAGCCGCCAAGGTCAATTGTTTGGGGCTTTTTTGATTAATTAAAAAATTGTGGTCATACCCACAACCATTTTGGATTTGCTCATGATTGGCATCAATCAACTCGCCAATGCAGCGTGGGACACGAAAATCAAATGGAGAGTTTTTGACCGGCATAGGCTCGCCGACGGGGATTTGGTTTTCATTGATCGCGTTTATATGGTCAGCAAAAATCTGCATTCTATGATTGAGAATATCGCCCTTAGCTGCAAGATTGAAATAACTATGCTGAGTCAGATTTACCGGCGTTGCCTTATCGGTAGTCGCAAAATAGTCGATGATAACTTCATCATCATGCGTCAACTGGTAGGTGACCGTCACATCCAAATTGCCGGGAAAACCCTGATCGCCATCTTCGCTTAACAACTGTAATTTTACGATGGGACCATTTACGTCATCTGCAGCGCTTGCATTCCATACTTTTTTATCAAACCCGACGGGGCCACTATGTAGGTTATTGATTCCATTATTTGCTGCAAGAAGATAATGCTCACCATCCAACATAAATTGCGCATTCGCAATACGGTTGCCGACGCGACCAATCAGCGCTCCGAAATAGGGACTAACCTGCAGATAAGGCTCAAGTGTATCAAAGCCTAGCACCACGTCACCCAAGGCTCCGTTTCTATCGCGCAGGTGCAACTCAGTGATAATGCCGCCGAGGTTAATAATTTTTGCGATGCTGCCGCGATTATTCGTTAGGGTATATTCAGTGACGTGTTCACCGATCGCAGTAGTGCCAAACGGCTTTTGAGTAATTGCGGAAATGCTCATTAACATTTAAGTCTCATTTTTTGTTATTAACGCCAACTCTTTTTTCGATATTTCATAATCTCACGCTTAGCAGCGATGAAAAAAAGTGCGGTATGATTCTCACAAAAAATAGTCGTTCTTTACCCCATGCACCAACAACACATCAATACCGGCCATACCGGCACTGGCTGCCGCTTGAAGTCCGAGTTGCGAATCTTCAAACACCACGCAGTTTTTAGGATTAACATTCAGTAATTCAGCGCACAGCAAAAATGTGTCGGGTGCAGGCTTCGGGTTTTGCACCTGATCTGCGCCAACAATAACACTGACATATTTATCCAAACCGCAAATATTCAATATGGTTTTTGCCTCTTGCGTGTAAGCGCCCGTCCCAATCGCCATGGGTTTTAAGCCGTGATACTTCTGAGCCACCTCCAGTAATGCCGTTGGCTTTACGTACTTGTGCATATTTTCATGAACAAGCTGCTCTTTGTAATCATTCATTTCATCAAGGCTTGCCTCAACCTTGAGGCTGAATTTTTCGAGCAGAATCTGGATGGTTCCTTTGGTTGGCACACCGGCAAGTGAGCGCATAAAAGAACGGTCAAGCGGAATGCCGTACCGGGTCAACATCGCTGTCCATGCAAATTCATGTAACTGACCGCTATCTACCAGCGTTCCATCCATATCAAAAATCAGTGCTTCGTAATGATCGTACATCTTTTGTTCTCATTCGGAATTGAGCGGAATTAGCATTTAAAGTAGAAATTAGAGCATATTTTGCTTAAATGAGCGCACTTTATTGTTCGCACAAGCTGTTTGAGGAATAGGCCCCATACAAGCAGCCATCTGTGGTACGGACCAACAAGGGGTGAGCTATTATGAATGGTGACGCGTAAGATTCCAGCCAGTTCATGGGCGTTATGCGTAATACGATACCGATAAATTGGTTTATCTCTGTGTCTCTTGCCAGATGTCATGCGAGACCAAAAAGGAAAATAGATTGAAACGACTAACCCGCTCCATTTTGGCGCATTTGTATTGGCTTTTAATTGCTGTAGTGCCGCAGAGCGGCGCTGCCGGGCAAGCCATTATTGCTGTAGCGGATGAGGACATTATTGCGGACTATGAGTTGTTTGTTGGCGATCGCGATCCATTAAAGATTACTTATTATGGCGGCCCTAATGCGCGGCGCGATGTAATTGAAATTATCTTGTTGCAACAGGCGTTGGCCTTGGGCGGTTTTAAAGAGAAAATCACACTGCGCCCCGAAAACAGTTACTTGCGCGCCTTAAAATTAGTGGCGGATGGGCAGGTAACTCTGTCAGCTACGCTCAAGTGGCGGGAAGATATTAAGCCCTATTCCATGTATCTGTATAAAACCAAAGCGGTTGTAAAGGAAGGTGAGTTTATCGCTGGCCTTTACACGCGTAGCGATAACCAGCGCGCATTGCAGGCAAACACCCGTGAAAAAGTCAGCCAGCTCAGCGCGGCATCCAACAACCACTGGAACGCTGATGTACAAACCCTGACGGATTTGGGAATTACCAATATCCAATACTCTACTTATTGGGTGCAAATTGTGCGCATGGTAGTTGCGAATCGCGCAGACGTAACACTCGCGCCCTTTCAAGTAAATGACGACATGAAGGTCAGAGTGGACGGCTTGGAGCTAGTGCCCATACCTGGAGTCAAAGTTGCCTTACCTGGCAGCCGCCATTGGCCGGTCAGCATAAAACATCCTAGAGGAAAAGACGTTTTTGATGCACTGGTACGCGGCATTGAGAAGTTGGAAAAGAAAAAAATCATCCAGCGTGCGTATGAGGAATGTGGATTTTTTCACCCAAAAGTTAAGCAGTGGGTTTTATTAAATCCGCCTCAGTAAAAAGGCTGTTGCAACCATCTCCAACTGAGCGCCTACCCTGCAGTGATTTTCCGACACTCCGCCAGGATATCCAATTTAGCCTTGTATACCTCGGTCTGAATATTTAACAGCCCCAGCACAGTGTGAAATAAATTGTCATGCGAATAACTATTTTCACTCATCCTTTGCAAACACTGAATGTCTACATGATTAGCGTCTGAATATCCCTCTGAAAGCCACATAAAAAAGGGAACCTGTTTCTGCTCTTTTG
>CAIOHY010000445.1 GCA_903858205.1 uncultured Cellvibrio sp. | reverse complement strand
TCTACCTGGCTGTTATTTACGAAAATTTACAAACGTTATGGCATCGGTTAGGTTTTATGTAGCTACCATTGCTTAATATTATATTTACCTATACGACGTATTAGCCCATCGCCTGTGGTGCGATTATTTTGTGGGGCGACTGTAATAATATAAAAGCAAGTTCTTGCCTGTTACCCTAATTCACAAATTACTGTATTTGTTTGATTTTTGGCTACCCACTTTATTGCAAACAGGCAGGTGACTAGCCTCATTTTCATGCCAGCATAAAATAAGCATGCATTTGGCGCTTTCCAGCACCAGTGCATTAATGCAGGACATTAGAGTTTTCTCACTCAACTTGCCCCTTTCAACAGAGAGGGGCTTTTTTTACTGCAGAAAGATCAGATCAATGATTAATTCAACTTTACGTTAACTTTTTAGCTACTTATTACCAGAATTGCCAGTATTTGTTTGTCAAAGCGTTGTTTCTAAATACGCTATAAAAGGTTGGTTCTGTTTAACTACAGCCAAAACTATTGTTTGTGTCACTAACACATGAGAAAACTATGACCATTAAATCCTTTTTGATACTCCTCCTGTTGGGTGTCTCATCTAGTTATGCATTAGCCCAGGATAAGCCCAAGCCCGATGAGGTGGCACTCGCAATGCAGGGCGTGGCCGATTGGCAAATAGAACATTTCCGCGATAAATTTAGTGGCTATCCCGAGCCCCATGATATTCGCGATTGGACCCACGGCGCATTTTATGTGGGCCTTATGAAATGGGTTGAGGTGACGGGCGATAAACGTTACTTGGAATGGGCAAAAAGTGTTGGCGAACGAACCCAGTTCAAATTGCATGATCGCACTTACATGGCAGACGATCACACGATTGGGCAATTGTATTTAGAGCTTTATCGTCACTATGGTGACAAGCGCATGCTCGGGCCAACCAAGGCGAGCCTGGATCATGTAATGGCTTTCCCAAGCGAAGAGCCTATTTCTATTGATGACTATATTCACTTTGAACGTTGGACCTGGTGCGATGCACTATTCATGGCGCCCCCGGTTTGGGCCAAGCTCGCGAAAATCACCGGTAATCAAACCTACAACACCTGGATGATGGCCGAAGTAAAAGCCACTGTTGATCACTTGTATGATGCAGAAGAGGGCTTGTTCTATCGCGACAGCAATTATTTAATCAAACGTGTTAACGACAGAAAAGTATTTTGGGCACGCGGCAATGGTTGGGTATTTGCTGGCCTTGCATTGATAATGGATGAATTGCCAAAAGACTCTGCAGAGTATGCCTATTTACTCAAGATCTATTTAAAAATGGCAGATACCCTTGTAAAAATTCAAACCCCGCAGGGGCATTGGTCGATGAGCTTATTGAATGCCGATAACTATCCAACACCTGAAACTAGCGGTACATCATTCTTTACCTATGGTTTGGCGTGGGGCGTGAATCGCGGCATTTTGAAAGACGAGAAATTTACCAACGCCATTTTCAAAGGTTGGGCGGCTGCAAATTCGCACATTACTAAAGACGGTATGCTCGGTTATGTACAACCCATAGGCGCGGCACCGGGTCAAGCATGGCCAGATAAAACCGAAACCTATGGCTCTGGAGCCTTCTTGGCGGCCGGTTCAGAGGTATTTAAACTTGTTGGAGGCCAAGCGCCCGCGCAAATCGCAGATTCAAAAAAGCTTAAGGCTGGAATGAAATCGTCCAATGCAAAATTGGATAAAGAACTCAAAATATTTCATGACCCTAAGCGCCCGCGTACATTTGCTCGTTATGTTCCGGAACGCAAAGACGATTTCGCATGGGAAAATGATCTGGTTGCTTTTAGAGCCTATGGCCCAGCGCTGCGCAGTGGCACTGAAGATTCAGGAATTGATTGCTGGTTAAAACGCGTGGACTATCCGATTATTAATAAATGGTACGAGCGGGAAACAAAACAAAACATTTCTTATCACCAGGATAATGGCGAAGGCGTAGATAATTATCACGTTGGTGCCTCAGCCGGTTGCGGCGGTTCAGCGTTGTGGATTAATGGCAAACGCGAACCCTTAGAGACTTACACCAGAGCGTCACTGCAAGAAAGCACATCTAAGTTTGTGATATTTACGCTGACCTATCACAAAACCATAAACGGTGATAAATACAGTGAAGAAAAACGCATTATGTTGAAGATGGGTTCACGGCTTTATGCGGTTGAGTCCACTTTTACAAAGAACGGTAAAATTATTGAAAACTTGCCAGTCGCCGTTGGTGTTACTACACATGATGGCAATGCTATAGCGACATTTGATCAAAAAACCGGTTGGTTATCGGCTTGGGAAAAAATAGAAGGCTTTGGTTTGGGTACAGGAGTTTTTATGGATCCCAAAAACATCGTGCAAGCCGTTACTACCTATAACGAAAATGCACCTGACACTAGCCATGCACTTTACATCACCAATACTGATAGTCGCGGGAAGATTTTTTACTATGCGGGTTATGGCTGGGAAAAAGCGAAAGACATTAGGTCGGTGGAAGAATGGCAAGCTTATTTAACGCAATTTGCCGCCGATTATAAAACGACACAGGCAGTTCCAAAACATTAACAAAAAATTAACTGACTCTTAACTAAAAAAAGTATCCCCTCATGGCTGATCATCTACACTGGATTTTGGCTCAGAGGTACACCCAGCGCGATGCATTTCGCTGGGTGTTAGATACTGTCATTCAGATTGACGGCTCTAATTATCCCAAAGCAGGTGCGATGCGCTTAATCGGTTATCTGCGTGCTCATAGCGACAGCTGTATCGATAGAGATACCCACGATCAGGAGGCTTGCTTTACGGAGCAAGTACTCAGCACCGCCCTAATCAACCCCCGCCGAATCAGAACCCCAGAAGGAGAGAGTCTGTGAACAAGGTAAAAATTAATGGCGTTGAACACCCAATAGATGCGGACCCCAATATGCCGCTGCTGTGGGTATTGCGCGATCTACTCAATATGACGGGCACTAAATTTGGTTGCGGTCGGGGTCTGTGCGGCGCCTGTACCATTCATTTAAACGGTCAACCGGTTCGCTCCTGCTTAATGCCACTCGCCGTCGCATTCGGTGCTGAAATCACTACCATTGAAGGGCTTTCGGCGAGCGGGGATCATCCTCTACAGCAAGCTTGGCTGGCTCACAAGGTTCCACAATGTGGTTACTGCCAATCTGGGCAACTCATGAGTGCAGCCGCGCTCTTAAAAAATAATCCCACACCGTCAGACGCGGAAATCAAAGACGCCATGTCGGGCAATATTTGCCGCTGCGGCACTTATCCACGTATTGAGGCGGCGATTAAATCCGTCGCGGGTGTACAGATTCATCAGCCTGCTACTAACTCAAAAGGAGCAATTTGATGGCCAGGTTAAGCAAATTAAATCGCCGCGATTTTTTAAAAATGACAGGTTTGGGCACTGCTGGACTAGCCTTACAAACCACCGTGAGCCAAGCGGCCTATGGCGCCCTTGCCTTAAGCACGCAACAAGCCGCCGCTAGCCAAGCGCTATCGCTAAACATCTTTGTTCATATCGCAGTGAATAATCGCGTAACCATCATGGCGCACAGGTCGGAAATGGGGCAGGGCATTCGCACCAGCCTGCCGCAAATTGTGGCCGATGAGTTGGATGCAGACTGGGACAAAATAGATATTCTGCAAGCGCAGGGCGACGAAAAATACGGCGATCAAAATACCGATGGCTCCAATAGCGTGCGCAATTTTTTCCAGCCGATGCGCGTAATGGGCGCCTCTGCCAAACTCATGTTGCGTCAAGCGGCTGCGGCCACCTGGCAAGTGCCGCTGGAATCTTGTATCGCTAAAGATCATCGCGTAACTCATTCTCCGAGCGGAAAATCTCTGAGCTATGGTGAATTGGCACAAGCAGCGGCCAAGCTGCCATTGCCGGATGCAAAACTACTCAGCTTTAAAAATCCGCAGGAGTTTAAATACATCGGCAAGCCCATGGCCATGGCCGACTTTGCGGATATAGTGCGGGGCAACACCAGCTTCGGCATAGACACTAAAATTCCGGATATGGTGTACGCCAGTATTGAACGCAGCCCCATTTTAGGCGGCAAAGTAAAATCCTTTGATGCCAGCAAAGCGCTGCTCATTCCCGGCGTTATTCAAGCCGTAAAGATAGACGGTGGCATTGAGCCAGCGGGATTTACGCCACTCGCTGGCGTTGCCATTATCGCCACCAACACCTGGGCCGCTATGGAAGGTCGTAAAGCACTCAGCATCACCTGGGCAAACAATCCTGCCCATGCGAATTTCGATTCACGCGCTGCTATCAGCAAACTTATTTCAGCGCCGGTAACTGAGGCAAAAACCGTTGCCACCCGTGGCGATATCGCCCAAGCTTTTGCCACTGCAGCGCAAACGTATGAAGCGACTTACAGCCTCCCGCATTTAGAACACGCCACCATGGAGCCGCCTGCAGCCACTGCGAAAGTCACCGCGAATAGTTGTGAGGTGTGGGCCTGCGTACAAGACCCCATGACCGCGCGCAAATTAATTGCCGATATGTTGGGATTTAAGCTTGAACAAGTCACCGTCAATATCACCTTATTGGGTGGCGGTTTTGGTCGCAAATCCAAGCCCGATTTTGTGGCCGAAGCAGTGGTACTTTCTAAAGCTATTGGCAAACCAGTCAAAGTCACCTGGACCCGCGAAGATGCTACGCGTAATGGCTATTATCACGCGTTCAGTGTGCAGCATTACAAGGCCGCACTTGATGCTAAGCACCAGATTATTGGCTTGGATTCTAGTGTGGCATCGCCCTCCATCATTTCACTCTTTAAACCAGATACAGGCTACATGCAAGATTGGGAATTGGGGCAGGGTTTTACTTCACTCGTTTACAAAATTCCGCACCTGCGCGCCCGAAATATTCCCGTCATCGCTCACACACGAATTGGTTGGATGCGTTCGGTTTACAACGGCAACCATGCCTTCGCACTCAACAGTTTTATGGACGAAATTGCGCGTTCAAATAAAATTGATCCGCTGCAATACCATGTGGATTCTTTGCCCGCCGAGGAGCCGAATGATGGAAAATCCTCAGCTGAAAAAAATGATTTTGCCTATAGCCCGCTGCGGTTAAAAAATGCCATTAAAGCCGTACAAAAAACCAGTGGCTGGCCTGCAAAAGTAAACGCGTCTGAAGGTTGGGGATTCGCCACGCATCGCAGCTTTGATAGTTATGTGGCGGTCGCCAGTAAAGTCAGCCTCGCCAATAAAGAATTGCGCGTTCTAGAAGTGCACATATCCATAGATTGCGGACAAATTCTCAATCCGGATCGCGTGCAAGCACAAATGGAAGGCTCGGTTATTTTTGGTTTATCGGCCGCACTTTTGGGCGAAATTTCGTTTAAAGAAGGCGCCGCTGAACAATCCAGTTTTCACGATTACCCTATGCTGCGAATAACGCAAAGCCCCAAAATAGTGGTGACACTAATCAGCAGCGACAAAAAACACAGCGGTGCCGGTGAGCCGGGAATGCCGCCGGTCGGTGCGAGCATTACTAACGCGATAGTTGCCGCTGGCGGCCCGCGCATCCGCGATTTGCCCATTAAAAATCACCTGAAAATTGGATGATTTGTCATGAACAATTCATTCATATTTTCTGTAGGCGCGCGGTTTTTAGGTGTAGGTGCGCGGTTTTTAGGTGTAGGTGCGTTGGTTCTGGCTATCGCCTTGCCATCTCACGCGGCTATGGTATTTAAACATCCTGGAGCCTTATCCACTAACAGCGAATTATTGTTTGTAAAACAAAAAATACAGTCCAACACAGAACCTTGGGCAGGCGAATTTAAAGAACTCAAACGTTTTGCAGTTAGTGGGGGGAATAAATTTACTTATCTCAATTCAAAAAATGATGCTGATGCAAACCTGGCGAAAGTAGATGCGCAAAAGGCGTATGCCAATGCATTAGCATGGCACTACACCGGCGAAGATATTTACGCAAAACAAGCAATTGAAATTCTGAATGTATGGGCGGATTTTCAAGGGTTTAATGGTGGCAATGATCAAGATAAATTAACCGCAGGATGGATAGGCGCACTCCTAGGGCCGGCAGCAGAACTTATTCGTGGATACTCACAATGGAACTCTGCCGATAAAGCTAAATTGCAGGCTATGTTCAAGCGTGCGTTCTACCCTCAATTAAATACTGCTAGCAACTGGAACGGAAATGTCGATCTAACCCAAATTGATGCCATCATGAACATTGCAGTATTTAATGAAGACGAAGCTGCATTTATGCTAGGTATAGCGCGCTTAAAGCAACGCATACCGGCTTATTTTTATTTGGCGTCAGACGGTACAGTCCCAAGCATTGACGGCGACGGTGGCAATTACAAAAAATTCTGGAGCAACCCTGAAAAGTGGGTTGACGGTTTAACACAGGAAACCTGCAGAGATAACAATCACCACGCGCAATATGGGCTCGCGTCGGCACTACATGCAACTGAAGTAGCCTGGAATCAAGGTGTGGATCTTTATACCGAAAACACAAAACGTTTCACCGCAACAATGGAGTTAATGGCTACTCAGCTCTTAACTGGCGATATGCAAGGTGTGTGCAGCAACAACAGAACGACCAAAGATCTGTATGCCACTTGGGAGATCGGCTATAACCATTACCATAATCGCAAAAACCTGAGTTTACCCAACACCAAAAAATTGCTGCATGAAAAAGTGCGAAAAAATAGTCAGTCTGATTGGAATATTTTTTATGAAACCTTAACTCATAATCTTGATATGCCTAGCAGCTGAAAGCCCTGGACCGCTGAGTTTGCAACCATAAAAAACCCGCAGTTACGCGGGTCTCAGTTTGTTGTGACGTGTTCAAGCAATTGTCATGGGCAAGATCTTCCCCGGCGCGCTTTGTTGGCCGCAAAAAAAAGCAGCTCGTGGGAGCTGCCAGATTGCTGACAAACCCCTAGCCAAAAGTGAACTGCACCCCAAAAGTTGGACACACCGTCCAACTGAGTAAGGTGCAGTT
>CAIOHY010000444.1 GCA_903858205.1 uncultured Cellvibrio sp. | reverse complement strand
TGCGATGAAGCGCGGCGCGCACGATTATTTTGCCAAAGGTCATATCGATGCACATTGGTTGCCGCGTGCGCTGAATTATGTTTTAGAGCGGAAAGTATCGCGCACTGCATTGCGCGATAGTGATGAACGTTTTCGTGCGATGAGCGATGCATCGCCGCTCGGTATTTTTGTGTCGGATGCGCAGGGCAACTGCATTTATACCAATGCCGCTTATCATGCTATCTCCGGGCTAACGCTAGAGGAAACGCTTGGCACCAATTGGACGAGCGCAATTCATCCAGAGGATCGCCTTAATGCGATTTCGGAGTGGGGCGATGCAGTGCGCAGCCAAACAGCGTTTATTGCCGAAGTGCGTTTTTTGCGTAAGGATAAAACAGTCATCTGGACGCGTCTTAATGCCGCTGCAATTCGCGCGGGCAACGCTGAAAAAAAATCGCAAGGCTATGTACAAATCGTTGAAGATATTAGCGACCGCAAATCCATGGAACTTATTTTGCGTGTGGCGGAGGAGGCCGCCTTTGAGCAGCATGAGCGAGCGCAGGTTACCTTGAATTCTATTGGCGACGGTGTGCTGACAACCAATATGGCAGGCATAGTCTGTTATTTAAATCCTGTCGCGGAGACAATGACCGGGTGGGCGTTAAACGATGCCTTGGGTCTACCCGTTGAAAAAGTGTTTACCTTAATCGATGCGGAAACGCGCAAAACGCCAGAAAGCCCCATCACGCACGTGCTCCTGTCCGACTCCGCTGTGACCCTACCGACTAATTGTTTGTTGATACGGCGCGATGGCACAGAATGCCCCATCGAAGACTCGGTTGCGCCCATTCATAATCGCGATAATGAAGTGACCGGAACGGTAATTGTGTTTCACGATGTCAGCGAAACGCGAGCAATGGCGCAAAAAATATTGCATATGGCGCAACATGATTTTCTCACAGGTCTTGCTAACCGCGCGCTTATCACTGAGCGGCTCACGCGTGCATTGGGGCTTGCGCAACGCAATAAAAAGCAAGTCGCACTGCTCTTTATCGATTTGGATAATTTTAAATGTATCAATGATTCGTTGGGTCATGCGGTGGGCGACAGGTTATTGCAGTCGGTTGCCAAGCGCTTGCAAGAAGTGGTGCGCACAACTGACACGGTATGTCGCCAGGGAGGTGATGAATTTGTCATTTTGCTCACTGAAATTGAGCAGCGCCATGATGCGGCACAGGTGGCTGAAAAATTAATTGCGGCCTTCGCATTGCCACATGCTATTCACGAATATGAAATGCACATTACCTTGAGTATTGGCATCAGTGTTTATCCTGATGATTGTAAAAGTGTGGAAGACGCCTTCCAGCACGCTGATGAGGCCATGTATCAAGCAAAAAAAATGGGTAGAAATAATTACCAATTTTTTAGCGGCGATCGCAGGAAGTTTCAGCCCGTGTCGATAAAACGTGGCTCATAAAAAAGCCACTAACCGAAAATCTGTGCATAATCCCGTATAACCTTCTTGTAGCATTCGCAAGCAGCATCCTCTAATCCTTTGCGATCCAAAATCATAATTTCACCGCGTGTATAGCGAATAATATGCTGCGCTTGCAATATTCCAGCAGCAACAGTGACGCTGCTGCGGCGCACGCCTAACATGTCCGCCAGAAATTCCTGGGTTAAATGTAACCGATCTGTACGAGTGCGGTCGTGGGTCATCAATAGCCAACGCGCAAGCCGTGGTTCGGTTTCATGAAAGTGAATGCAGGCAGCGGTTTTTGCCAGTTGTTCCAGTAGCACATAAACATAACGGTTTAATTGCTTGACTAATGCGGGTGCTGCACGCAATTCGCGGCGCAATTGTACTGCGCTAATGCGTAACGCTTTGCCCGAGCCTTGCACCAGTGCGCGCATGGGGGCAGTGGGAATCCCGAGCGACAAGGTTGAACCAAGCATGCCCTCATTACCAATAATACCCATTTCAAGCGGTTGGTGGCCTTCGACAACCGTGACTAATGAAATAAATGCAGTGAGGGGAAAGTATGCGTAGGTAATTGGTCTTTCTGCATCGCACAACACTGTGCCAAATATAAGACTCACCTCTTCGCAAGCAGCCAGCAAATGATTGCGTAATTTTTTCGGCAATCCTTCTAGTAAGCGATTAGTTGCGGGTTCCAGTGGCTCGGTTTTTTGTAACTCGTTGAGTGGTCGCATAAGTTTGCTTCTTAGCACTGCAGAGCCAACATGGGCGCGAGACAGGTGCTGTGCAGTCTCACATCCTTAGTTTGTAGAAACCATTCGTTTGTCTCTGTTCGCTACACCACTAAGTGTGTGTTTGCCGCTATGAAGACTTGTGTGTGCGGTTGCGCACCGACTCAATTTCTTGCGCAAGGCAAGCTGGCTTACACCCTCTGGAATAACGATTATGAAAATTAAACCGAATGAAAGTCAGGTAGAAAACTTGCGCGATCAAGCGCTGGTTAATCTGGAGCAAGGCGCGGTAACCCAAGGCTATTCCGCCAATCTGGATGAAGTTCTCTATTATCTAAATGAAGCCTTGGCGACAGAATTAGTTTGTGTGCTGCGCTATCGCTCACATCACTTTTTAGCGCGCGGAGTTCATGCCAAAGGAATTGCGCAGGAATTTTTAACTCATGCCGGAGAGGAATTGGCCCACGCCGATATGATTGCCGCGCGCATAGTGCAATTAGGCGGTGACCCTAATTTTTCGCCCGAAGGGCTCAATGCGCGCAGTCACGTTGAGTTTGCATCGGCCAGGTCACTGGTTGACATGATCAGGGAAAATTTGATTGCCGAGCGCGTGGCTATTGATAGCTATCGCGATCTTATTCAATACCTGGCGGATGACGATCCCACCACCAGCCGTATGTTAAAAGAAATTTTAGCGACGGAAGAATCCCATGCCGATGAACTAGCAGACTGGTTAGATGACTTTCCTAACTCAAAACTGAGTGAATTGATTGTCAACTAGATATGCGGAGGCAAGAAGGAATCTGAACGCATATGTGGAGGGAGTTGTTGGGGGGTATTCAGTGGATGAATCGAAGGCAGGCTAATGCTAATCGCATTAGCCTGCCATTTTTATTGGCGATCCCTATATAAGGTATTAACTCGACAATCCTGTTTAAACAAAGTCGTGACTGCTCAAACAAAGTCATGACTATTCAAACAAATTCGTAGCTGTTCACAAAAAATCGTAACGCTAACAATCGTTGCGCGAAATTAAAACTCTTTGCGCGCGTTCTCTGCTTTTTTGGCCTTTTTGGCTTCCTGTTTTTCTTTTGCTGTTTTAGCGGCGGGTTTCTTGGTTTCCTTTTTGCTGTCTTGTGCTTTGCTCATGATAGTTCTCACGGGTTGGGAAAAGGAGTCCTGCCTTACTAGGCTACATCCAATGATGGGGAAAAGATATATCACAATTGCATCAGTTGCGAACGTCCGCCGCGATTGGGTTCGCTAGCGTACAGAAAAGTTCCCAAACCTCGTTGTTTAATGAGAGTCTCGAAGCACGTCCTGTTAAACCTAAATGGAGATCGCATTAAATGATGAATCAAAAAAAAGTACCCGTTTTAACGCTCACATTCACCGCATTATTGCTAGTAGGGCTGTGTGGCTGTGAAAAATCGGAAGGCATTGTCAGCTCTGAAGAGACCCTTGCCAGTGTTACAGCAGAAGTGGTTGATATGGAATTGGCGACTGCTGTAACCGTCGCTTTGGCGGATCAAAATGCGTTGGCCGATGTGGACATTGCAGTAATGGTTAATGGTGGTGCTGTGAGTTTGAATGGTATTGTCTATAGCCAGACTCAGCGTGAGCTTGCCGTACGAACTGTTCGTGCTGTACCAGGCGTCAAAGCAATTGACGATTCGCTTGGAATAGTAAAGCAGAACTAGGTCATTTTTTTGTTGGTATTATTTGTTGGTATTAAAAGATTTTGATTCGCCAACTCTGTATTGTATTGATCAAATGAAATATTTTTTTGCCAGGGATCGAGTAATTGTGCGAGGAACTTTGGTTAGAGTGGGTAGCTGGCGCTAAGCGCCAGAATACCCAAGCTGACCATGCCGAAAGTCATTAATGCGATAAGTGCAAGCACCACGCGCGGATAGCGATTGAAAAAACTTTGCCTAAACATGCTCGTTGTGCCTCACTAAAAATTACAGCCTACCCATTAATACCAGCACTAAAACAATAATCAGCACCAAGCCTAAACCACCACTCGGGCCATAGCCCCAGCTGCGGCTGTGTGGCCAACTTGGGATTGCGCCGATTAACATTAAAATCAATACAATCAATAAAATTGTTCCTACACTCATCGCTATTTCCTCAATCGTTATTGGTTAAAAAAAATCTAATCGATAAGAATTTATCGATTAGATCAATCATCTATTGCACCGCTGCGGGGTTGGCAATAATCACTTCCACGCGGCGATTTAACGCGCGCCCGGAAATGGAATCATTGCTGGTTACTGGTGAGTTTTCACCTTTGCCATAAGCACTCAGGCGGCTGTTGCTGATCCCTTGCTCCAGTAAATAACTACGAACGGATTCCGCGCGGCGTTGCGATAGCGATAAATTACTGTCTTCACTGCCCACGTTGTCGGTGTGGCCTTCAATCATCAATGTGCGCTTAGGATAGGCTTTAAGAAAGCTGGATAATTTCGCCAGATTTTCCGCAGCATTACCTTTGAGTTGTGATTTTCCGGTTTCAAACAACATATCACCCAGCGTAACCACTAAACCGCGTTCGGTTTCTTTGGCGTTAAGCTCGGCAATTTGGCGGCGCAATGCATCGCTGTCTTCGCGCGCCATATCCGCATCCATCCGTGCTTGCTCTGCAGCGCCGTGCGCGCGATCGGCTTCGCGGGTGCGCGAATCGAGTCGTTCGGTGTTGCGCTGTTCAGTCAATCCTGCGCGCTGGTCTTCCAGTTGACGGGTTTTGGCTTGCGCCCAGGCGACATCTACTTCGCGTCCGGCAATAAATACCAAGTGATCCGAGAGCGCTTTATCTTTACGCGGTATTTCTGCTGCTTTTACTGCAGTATCCGCAGTGCGAATGGCCACTGACACTTTGCTTGCAAGTGCAGGGTCATTTTGCAATTGAGTAAGTTTGCCGCGCGCCATTACCGCTCCTTCCGGTGTTTTGGGGGCGCTGGCACAGCCAGCTAGAATCCATAAACTGGTGAAGGCAACAACTAGTGGTGTGCGTAATCGCAGCGAATTTTCGGTGGTCTTCAGATTGAATGATTTCATGGTGTATCTCCGCTTTTACGCTGCATTTCTTCTTTAAGAACATCAATGTTTTTAGTCATATCCGTATTTATTTCTTCTGCTTTAGCAAGTTCTGCTTTCGCCGCTGCGAGCTTTATGTTTATGCTGGCTTGCTGCGCCAGGCGTTTTGCTTTGACCATATCTTCTGTCAGTACAGCAGCGCGTGCCTCACTAAGTTGTTCGCGCGCGCGTTGCATCTCCGGCAGCGCATACTCAGCGACCCGCGCTTGCTCTGCATCGGTAAGCGATTGTTCCGCCGCGCTAATTTCTTGTGTAGGTGGAAGTGGTTTTGATGCGCAAGCTGCAAGCAAAAATATGCTTGTGCATAACATCACCAGGTGCAAAAGCGACATTCGTAGACCTTTGGCAATCATAGGTTTGGTTAAAAAAATCATAGTGCTACCTCTTGGTTGTTGAGCGACTCAATTACGATCAATTGATCAGTTCTTTTGATTGAACGCTTTTTACGCCGCGAATATTTTGTGCAAGTTCGATCGCGAGTGCGCGTTCAACACCGGTTTCAAGTTTGCCGCTGAGGGTGACAATTCCCGCATTGGTGCTTACGTTAATGTCGGTGCTATCAATATTGCGCGAGTAAAGATAAGTAGATTTCAACTTGGTGGTAATCCAACTGTCGGAAATAGCACTGCTCAATTCTTTAGTCGATGCTTTGGCCATACCGGTTACGCCCGGCGTTTTATTAATAACCAATTTATTGGCGACTGATTTGACTCCATGTGTGCCCATTGCTAAACGGCTCGCAAGCGCTTTAGGGAACCTCTGCAAAATTATCTTTTTTTAAAAAACCTTCACCAAAATAGAGTAATTTTCAAATTTTTCGCAAAATTTCCCATCATTTTTCATTTTCCCGCCTGTAATTTGCCGTTTTGGCAAATT
>CAIOHY010000443.1 GCA_903858205.1 uncultured Cellvibrio sp. | reverse complement strand
ATTTTACGGAGTAACTTGCTCATGTTACATACATTGAAGGACTTGGAAGGCTTGGCTATTCATGCAACCGATGGCGACATAGGAAAAACCACCGACGTTTATTTTGATGATAAGCAATGGAAAATTCGCTACCTGGTTGTTGAAACAGGTTCTTGGTTTTCCAGCAAAATGGTATTGCTTTCACCTATGGCGATTAAACATCTGGATATTTCCGAGAAAAGAATCAGCGCGACCATCACTAGAGAACAGGTGCGGCATAGCCCTGATGTTGATGCGCACAAACCGGTTTCGCGGCAATTTGAAATTGATTATGCAAGCTATTATGGCTATCCATTCTATTGGGGCGGCACTGGCCTTTGGGGCGCTTACAGCAGCCCACATTTGACAGCCGTTGGCTATGAAGATGACGAGCCGGATTCATTTATTGATGACAACACCAGAAAAACCACGGAAGCTGACCGTCATTTAAGGAGCGGTAATGAAACTATTGGTTACCACATAGAAGCGCACGATGGCGAGATAGGGCATTTACAGGGCATGTTAATTGACACAAATACACTTGCGATTCGCTATTTAATTATTAATACCAGTAACTGGTGGATTGGAAACCGCGTATTAGTTTCGCCGGCGTGGATAAAAGAAGTCAGTTGGCTTAATGCGAAAATCTATGTGGATATGAATCGCCAACAAATAAAAGAGGCGCCAGCATTTAATGGCGATATACCGTTTAATCGCGATCACGAAGAGCAAATACATTTTCATTATGGCCGTGCTGGCTATTGGAAAAATGAAACCATGCGACCTAAGGCTCGGGTGTCATAACAATGGGCGATGACCTTGTACCACCAGGGTTGTCGCCCCACGTTGCAGATACGCCAAAGTATTCTACGCGCGTAAAAATGGTGTTCGGTGGGATTATTGCGGTCGCGTTAATTCTTTTTTTCGCGCGCAATTTTATTTTGGGTACGCCGGTAGAAACCCATGCGGCAGCCATGGGTGAGTTAAGGCAGTCCGTTGTGGCGAGCGGCCGTGTTATATGGCCGCAGCGAGTTGATGTGGCGGCTGAGCTGACTGGCCGGGTTGCTCAAATTCCTGTTGCGGAAGGGCAGCAAGTAATCAAAGGCCAGTTGTTAATTCAATTGGAAGATAGTGACGAGCGGGCTAACTTGATGTTGGCACTCGCCGCTGTAGCACAAGCAGAAGCGCGTGTGCGGCAGCAACGCGAAACAACACTGCCCACTGCGCGTGAAAGCATGAAACAAGCGCAGACCGATGCGCAGCAAATGCGTAAACAACTGGTGCGTATGCGCCAACTCAATAGTGAAAATTTTGTGAGCGATACCGAGCTGGAGACGGCCGCGCACAATCTGGATATTGCGGATAGCAAATTGCAGTCAGCCAGACTACAGCTCGCGACCAATGAAACAACGGGTAGTGAAACGGCGGTGGTGTTAACGGCATTAACGCAAGCCCGCGCTAATGCCGGGCTTGCGCAAATTAAGTTAGAGCAGGATGCCGTGCGCGCACCAGCGGCGGGCACACTGATTAGCCGCAGTGTAGAGCAGGGCGATATTGTGCAGGCGGGAAAAATATTGATGGTGTTAGCGGCTCAGGGAGAAACCCAGCTCGCGGTGCAGATCGATGAAAAAAATCTTGCCAAGCTCGCACTCGGCCAAATCGCACTGGGTTCTGCCGATGCATTTTCTGATCTGCATTTTGTAGCGGACGTTATTTACATCAACCCCGGCATAGATGCATCGCGCGGCTCAGTGGAAATAAAACTGCGGGTAAAAAATCCGCCTGATTATTTGCGTCAGGATATGACGGTGTCAGTGGATATTGAAACCGCCTTGCGCAGCAATACGCTCATCATTCCGACGGCCGCCGTGCGCGATGCTACCGGCAATAGTCCCTGGGTGCTGGTGGTGCGCAACAAACGCGCGGTCAAGCAGCCAATTACCATAGGGCTGCGCGGTGATGATAACTTTGAAGTTCTTACTGGCGTTGTCGCGGGCGACGCGCTTAT
>CAIOHY010000442.1 GCA_903858205.1 uncultured Cellvibrio sp. | reverse complement strand
CGCCCTCGAACTGCACCATGTCCGAAGCATCGGCGGGAATGATCAGCGTTTCATTGGTCGCGCACAGCGCGTTGAAGGAACGGTAACCGACATCGGCCTTTTCCGGATACTTGGGCGCGATGCCCTTGCGCTTGGCGCCCCACTCGATATGCGCGGCATAGTTCAGCCCGGCGCAGTAGAAATTGCGCGGCTCGCAGGGGATCAGGGTTTTCAGCGAAGACAGCGCATGGCGGCCGCCGTTGGCCTTGTAGGAATCAAAGGGCGAACCGTCGAGTTCAGCGACCTGGTCGCCTTCGACGAGGCCGAAGAAGGTGCGGGATTGGAGTTGGAAGCGGCCGAACTTATTCATAGATGTTGCTTTCTATTTTTTCAAATTTAACAAAATTCGGGTAGGCAAAACTTATGGTGACTAATATTTCCGCCAAATTATTTGCTCTTCCACTCCACCTCGACCCTAGTCACACGGTCTCTTGGAATCACAATTACTTTATGTCGCTCTCGATCAAGCAAGAACAATACGCTACCAGCCCCGAGCAAAATTTCTGCCCGCGCAAGCTTTGCGACACTCTCACCTTCATAAGCTATTGAAGATTGCATTGAAGGCTTCCAAATACCCGTTTGAATCCTATAAACGTTATCGCCAACAGCTGTAAGCATATGAACAAAAAACGTAAATACAGCCGTTAAAAATGCAACTGCCTGCAGAGAGTTTTTAAATGCCCGATCTCCCAACCAGTCGGCCAGAAACATACTCAATAAAATTCCAGTTACCTTTGCGTGAGACCAAAACAACAACCTATTTTCTAAGTAAAGATAAGCCCCGAGCCCTAGCATGCTCAACACCAAAAGAAAGGTCAGGCTATATCGACTCTCCTGACTTTTTCTTTCTCTCCGAACCTGCTCGACAGATTTTCTTGACCCGTGGAATGCCCCTGCAAGATAAATAAATGCACCCCAAGCAGTTGCAAAGCCAGCATATTTAATCTGATCAATACTCGCGGAAACATAGTCGCCAACCCCAAGAAATACGCTTGCATCAACACCTAACGCACCTAGCAAAGTTGAAACGTAGATAAAGCCAGAGATCAGAAAAAAAACCGACCAGACACCAAGAAGCCCGGCTATGTCGGACATGTTCAGATCAAGTTTAAATCCGTAGCGATCCGAAATTTTTGAATGCAGCGCGCTTAATCTTTTTCTTATTGTTCGCTTGACCTTCCCTAGATCTGACGGCGTCAGCCCATCAATTGCCGACGCAAAACTTCTGGCCTTCTCAAATGCCTGTGCAGCCTTATCTTCTTGCTTTGAAACAAGATAATAAATTCGCCAGATCAAATAATACTCTGCCACCGCAAGACTCACATCCATTGACCGCCTTCCTAGCACGGCAAGATCATCAATACGACTGCGGAGCCCGTCAGCAGCTTCCTTTAACGAATCACCTAATTCTTGCTCTAAAAGCTCTGCAGCAGCAATTGAAACGACTAAATCATCATCATGAACATCGCCCGGTATCGATAACTTCTCATCGCAACGACGAAGCTCATAACGAACCAACTCTCTTGCCAAGCCAAGAACGTCAATTGCATTTCGCGCTAATGAGAGCTGAATCGACCAATAAATTCGATAAAACCAAACGGTAAACGTTGATCGAAATAGCGTTTTAATTTTGTCTATCATTTTTATAGCACCTTCATAAATTTCAATGAAGCGTTTGAGTCAAAACTAAACTCGGCCAACAGAACGACCCGTTGAATGTCTTAACTCTCGGTGCGGTATTACTCTTGCGAAGTATCTGCCCATCTACATCCTTAAGTGAAGCAGAAACCCGTTTGACATGGGAACAGCGCGAATGCTGAACTTCGGATATTTCGCCGCAGGGTTTAGCATATTCGTCCACCTCCGCGCTGAGATTTAAATCAGCCTTAATCAAGTCACCTAACAGTCACTTAGATTAGCCGACGAAGAGGTCTAAAAGTGTTCTAATCATATTTAGGCCCCTCATCGCCAAAACTGCCCTAAGCATATGATTATTAGATTTTTTTCGATAAGCAACTTCCAATTGCTTTTTTGGCCAGGGAAAACCATTCACGATGCACTCAAAATTAACTCGCGCTATATACATTTGATGTGCAATTTATTTACTAGTCGCAGGCCCCAATTGCTTCGCTGCCCCCCCACCTTCTTCTTGCCACGCACATATGTAGCCCCTATCTTCAATGTCAGCAAATCATGGATCGCCATGATTACCGCTATCACCGGAAGCCGAGCATGCCTGCCGAATCGCCACCCAATCTCAACACTCCACCTCCACCCCTAAAACTCCTAGGCCCGCAATGGTTCGCCACGGTCATGGGCCTCGCCGGCCTAGCGCTGGCCTGGGCCGCCGCGGCGCCGAAAATGGGCCCTGCTGCGGAATGGGTGGCACGCGGCATCGGCGGATTTGCAGCGCTGCTGTTCCTGATTTTGATCGCGCTGTTCTCGCGGCGCGGGCAGTTACATCCCGAGGCGCTGACGGCTGATCTGCTGCATCCGGTGCGCCATGCCTTTTTCGCGACCATCACGGTGGCGCTGATCCTGCTGGCGACGCTGGGCCATGCGCTGTTCGGCGTGTCGGTGTTCTGGGAAACGCTGTGGCTGCTCGCCTGCCTGCTGCAGTTCGCGGTGACGGTGTGGGTGCTGTCGCGCTGGTGGCGCGGCAACACTATCGGCGGTTTTCAGTGGCCGGG
>CAIOHY010000441.1 GCA_903858205.1 uncultured Cellvibrio sp. | reverse complement strand
CACCTCATGGTACCTGTGCTGAGATGGCGGGGGTCGATATTCGGAGAGAGGCTCGGCCAAGCCTGTCGCCGCCGACAGGTCAGGACTTGTGACAAATGTCAGCGAGTCGATTTGCGTTGGTAAGCGTTAAGAATCGCAAAAAACCTTGTTGTTTGAGTTGTGTAATTCATTCTGCCCCGTCTTTTTAGAGTAATAACAGCAGGATCTATCATGAATAAGCCCGTTTTTTTGGCGATGTTAATTTTGGGTTGGTTGGCCGGATGTATTCATCTTCCCACTGAAAATAGTCTTTCCGATGAGCAGCTTTTGCGTTTGCCCTATGTCAGCAAGGTCGATCAACTTAAGCGCGATTATTTTGTGTATTTGCCAAGGGGTTATGAAACGCAGCGCGATAAACAATGGCCCGTGATTTTATTTTTACACGGCAATGGTGAGCGCGGTAATGGTCTGGATGAGCTGGATTACGTCATCAGTCATGGCCCGTTGTATGAGGCCTGGATTCAAAAGAAAGATCTGCCGTTTATCATCATTTCACCTCAGTTGCATATGTTCACCATGGGCAAGGTGCCTTACATCGCCAACCGTACTCGCGCAAAAATTCCGGTGCGTTTGGCGGAAGGGGTTCCAGCTTACGAGCCTTTTTTTGCAACTCCCCGAGTAATGGAAGCAGGAGAAGACATAAAAGATATGTCAGCCGTTGCACCCTTATTGCCGATGGGTTGGGAACAAGTCGAGCAAGATTTATTGGGCATTGTTAGTCACATACAAAAAAAATACCGCACGGATGCGAGCCGGCTTTATATCACCGGGCTAAGTTATGGTGGGTTTGGCACCTGGTACATGGCAAGTAAGCATCCCGACTTATTTGCCGCAGCGGTACCGGTTGTGGGGTGGGGCCACCCTGATTTAATGGCACCTATCGCTCAGGCAAAGTTGCCGGTTTGGGCGTTCGCGGGTGGGCGCGATACTTCTGTTCCGAAAAAATTCTTTTATGCGGGAATTAATAAGTTGGAATCACTCGGCGATTCTGAAGTCCGTTTCACTATCCACGAAGATATGGGGCATGACGCCTGGAAGCGTATTTATGCCAGTCGCGACCTCTACGATTGGTTGCTAATGCACCGCAAAAAATAGTTTTTGGCGCTGATACCTGGCGTATAACTCAGGTAAAGAAAAGGAGTGGTTATTATAGTGATCCTTTCTATACTGAATTGGAACTATAAGTATTGACTAAGGAGGTTGCATGAAAGCGGTAATCTTGGCGGGGGGATTAGGCACTCGTATTTCTGAAGAGACTCACCTCCGGCCCAAACCGATGATTGAAGTAGGCGGCAAGCCTATCCTCTGGCACATCATGAAACTCTACTCATCGCACGGCGTGAATGATTTCATTATTTGCTGTGGCTACAAGGGTTATGTGATCAAAGAGTATTTTGCGAATTACTTTTTGCACATGTCCGATGTCACTTTCGATATGTCCACTAACGAGATGCAAGTGCATCACCACGCCGCTGAACCCTGGCGGGTCACGCTGCTCAATACCGGCGAACACACGCTGACTGGTGGGCGATTAGCCTACGCAAAAGAATTTCTACACGACGATGACGCATTTTGTTTCACATACGGTGATGGCTTATCGGATGTAAACATCCGTGAATCCATTGCTTTTCACCGTCAGCATAAAAAGCGTGCGACCGTAACGGCGGTACAACCGCCTGGTCGTTATGGTGCATTGACCTGTGATGGTGAGCAGGTAAAAGGATTCACTGAAAAACCTCGTGGCGATGGCGGCATGATTAATGGCGGATTTTTTGTCTTGTCACCTGATTGTCTTGATTTAATTGATGGCGATCAAACCAGTTGGGAAGACAAGCCGTTAAAGACTCTTGCTGAAAGCGGCCAATTAATGGCGTTTGAACATCACGGATTCTGGCAAGCGATGGATACGCTGAGGGATAAAAACTACCTTGAGCAGTTGTGGTCCTCTGGTGAGGCGCCTTGGAAAATATGGAAATAAAACGAAAATGATTCAATTTGATGATAATTTTCGTGGCCGCAAAATACTCATTACGGGGCATACAGGTTTTAAGGGCAGTTGGTTGACACTTTGGCTCAATCAACTTGGGGCGGAAGTGAGCGGCATATCATTGCCGCCTGACACCGCGCCTGCACACTGGGACTTACTAAAATTGCCGGTTGTCAGTCATTTTGCTGACATCAATGAAGCAAAGACCGTCAAAAATTTGTTGCTGCACGCCCAACCTGAGTTGGTAATTCATTTAGCTGCTCAGCCTTTAGTCCGGCCTTCTTATCAAGACCCTTTACTAACGTGGCGAACCAATGTTGTCGGCACGGCGAATGTGCTTGATGCTTGTCGTTCACAAGAAAGTATTCGTGCGATTTTGGTGATTACGACCGACAAAGTTTACGAAAATAATAATGCAGAAAAAGATTTCACCGAGTCCGATCCGCTCGGTGGATACGACCCCTATAGTGCCTCCAAAGCCGCGTGTGAACTGGTTGTGCAAAGTTATCGGCGCAGTTTTTTTGCAGAAAAAAATGTACTGCTCGCCAGCGCCAGAGCAGGCAATGTGATTGGCGGTGGCGACTGGGCAAAGGACCGTTTAATTCCGGATATTGTTCGCGCCATGGAATCATCCTCGCCTCTCGCAATTCGTTACCCCCATGCGATTAGACCTTGGCAGCATGTACTGGACTCTCTGTCGGGTTATTTGTGTTTGGCACATCGCTTGCTACTACAAGAAAAAGATAAAGCGACTGCATGGAATTTTGGCCCAAATCCGGAACACTGCCGATCTGTGTCGGATGTTCTATTGCAAATGAAATTGCACTGGCCTGATTTGCAGTGGGCGGACGAGTCTGTTGCGCAAGTGCATGAAGCTGAACGATTGACGCTCGATAGTTCTGCGGCGCAAATGCATTTAGGCTGGAACCCTGTTTGGGATTTTGAAGAGACCGCACAGCACACCGCCGAATGGTACAAACGCTTTTATCTGAATCAACAGGTCACTTCCCAGCGACAGCTGGAAATGTATATTCGCAGTGCTCAGATGAAAAATTCACTATGGGTCAACAACTAGTTGTTTCAGATACGCCCTTAAATGGTTTGAAATCCATAACCTCGACGGCCTACGACGATGAGCGCGGTTCGTTTAGCCGCTGGTTTTGTTTGCAAACCTTGACGGAATTACTGGGTGGAAATCAAATTCGTCAAATTAATCATTCCGTAAATCTGCGTGCTGGCACTGTGCGCGGCATGCATTTTCAAACACTCCCCAGGGGCGAAAGCAACGCAGCGAATAAACCAAATGCGTTGGCGGGCGAATATAAATTAGTGCGCTGTATTCGCGGAAAAGTATTCGATGTTGCGTTGGATTTACGCGCGCAGTCCGACACCTTTGGGCACTACTTTTCAATTGAACTCAGCGAAGAAAATCGGCAAATGTTGCTAATCCCTCCCGGTGTTGCCCATGGTTTTCAAGCACT
>CAIOHY010000440.1 GCA_903858205.1 uncultured Cellvibrio sp. | reverse complement strand
GAGCAAGTCAAAGCCTCAGGCGAGCCGTACAACGTAGGCACCTTCCCGTTCGCAGCATCTGGCCGCGCCATGGCAGCAAACGAGACTCAAGGTTTAGTAAAAATCATTGCTCACGCCGTAACAGATCGCATTCTTGGTGCCCACATTGTTGGTCCAAGTGCTGCTGATTTGGTTCAACAAGTGGCGATTGCAATGGAGTTCGGTTCAAGTGCGGAAGATTTGGGCATGATGGTGTTTGGTCACCCAACCCTGTCTGAAGCTATCCACGAAGCAGCATTGGCGGTGCATGGTCATGCCATCCACATCGCCAACAAGAAGAAGCGTTAAGAGAACCATAGAGTCCTCGTTTTTTAGGCGGGGACGAACTCATAAGGTTCGTCTCCATCGATAACCCAGTTGGCATGTTTATCGATAATTACATGTCCAACCATCGTCAAATGGAACTACACCATGAATTTGCACGAGTATCAGGGTAAGCAACTGTTTGCCCAATATGGTCTGCCTGTTTCTAAGGGCATTGCTGCTGCGACTGTTGAAGAGGCTGTTGCTGCTGCGGATCAAATCGGCGGCGATATGTTCGTCGTTAAAGCTCAGGTTCACGCTGGCGGCCGCGGTAAAGCGGGCGGCGTAAAGCTGGTTAAGAGCAAAGAAGATATCCGCGCTTTCGCTGAAAAGTGGTTGGGCAAGAATCTGGTGACTTATCAAACTGATGAGAAAGGCCAGCCAGTAAGCCGCATTTTGGTTGAAACCTGCACCGACATCGCCAAAGAGTTGTACCTAGGTGCTGTAGTTGATCGTTCAAGCCGTCGTATCGTGTTCATGGCCTCTACCGAAGGTGGCGTAGAGATTGAGAAAGTTGCTCACGACACTCCTGAAAAAATCCTCAAAGTTGCTGTTGATCCACTGGTAGGCGCACAGCCTTTCCAAGGTCGCGATCTGGCTTTCAAACTCGGTTTGGAAGGCAAGCAAATTAACCAATTCGTTAACATTTTTCTCGGCTTGGCAAAACTCTTCAAAGAGAAAGATTTGGCGCTGTTGGAAGTTAACCCATTGGTTATCACTCCGGAAGGTAACTTGCACTGTCTGGATGCCAAATTAGTCATCGATGGCAACGCGCTTTACCGTCACCCAGAACTGAAAGCAATGCAAGATCCATCGCAAGAAGATGCGCGTGAAGCTCATGCTGCTGCTTGGGAATTGAACTACGTTGCACTTGGTGGCGATATCGGTTGTATGGTTAACGGCGCTGGTTTGGCGATGGGTACCATGGATATCGTTAAGCTGCACGGTGGCAAGCCTGCCAACTTCCTTGACGTAGGTGGTGGTGCGACCAAAGAGCGCGTGGTTGAAGCGTTCAAAATCATTTTGTCTGATGACGCGGTTAAAGCTGTTTTCATCAACATCTTTGGCGGTATCGTACGTTGCGACATGATCGCAGAAGGCGTAATTGGTGCAGTGAAAGAAGTAGGCGTAAAAGTTCCTGTTGTTGTTCGTCTGCAAGGTAACAATGCTGAATTGGGTGCGAAAGTGTTGGGCGAAAGCGGCCTGAACATTATTGCCGATACCGACTTGACTGGCGCTGCCAAGAAAGTTGTTGCAGCTGCTGCGAATCAATAAGGGGCGAAGAACATGAGCGTTTTAATTAACAAAGACACCAAAGTAATCTGCCAAGGCTTCACTGGCGCACAAGGTACTTTCCACTCTGAACAAGCGATTGCTTACGGCACCAAAATGGTTGGTGGCGTAACTCCAGGTAAGGGTGGTCAGACTCACCTTGGTCTGCCAGTGTTTAACACTGTTGCTGAAGCGGTAGAAGCTACTGGCGCAACCGCATCAGTTATTTATGTTCCGGCTCCTTTTTGTAAAGACTCAATCCTTGAGGCTGCTAACGGCGGCATCAAGTTGATCGTTTGTATTACTGAAGGTATCCCAACTCTCGATATGCTTGACGCAAAAGTGAAGTGTGACGAGTTGGGCGTACGTTTGATTGGCCCTAACTGCCCAGGTGTTATCACTCCGGGCGAGTGCAAAATCGGCATCATGCCAGGCCACATCCACAAGCCAGGTAAAGTAGGTATCGTATCGCGTTCAGGTACCTTGACTTACGAAGCTGTTAAGCAAACGACTGACTACGGTTTCGGCCAATCTACTTGTGTAGGCATTGGTGGTGACCCAATCCCAGGCTCTAACTTCATCGACATTTTGAAGTTGTTCCAAGCTGACCCACAAACCGAAGCGATCGTAATGATTGGTGAGATCGGTGGTTCTGCAGAAGAAGAAGCAGCTGCTTACATCAAAGCAAACGTGACCAAACCTGTTGTGTCTTACATCGCTGGTGTAACTGCACCTGCTGGTAAGCGTATGGGTCACGCTGGTGCGATTATTTCTGGCGGTAAAGGTACTGCTGACGAGAAATTTGCTGCACTTGAAGACGCTGGTGTTAAAACCGTTAAGAGCTTGGCCGATATCGGCAAAGCACTGAAAGAAATCACTGGTTGGTAATTTCCACACTAGGGACTTTCGAAAAGGCGATCTTCGGATCGCCTTTTTTATTGCTTTTTTAGTTCCCTTTTCTTTATCAGCAGAGATCTGATGTGTGTCATTTAGCGTAAAGACCAATCATTTTGTATTTTTGGTCTCGTTATGCTTGCGCTTTGGTGGATTAAACGTGACTTTCGCCTTGATGATAATGCTGCCTTACATGCGGCGTTGACTGAGTGTGGCCGAGTCATTCCGGTTTTTTTTCTTGAGTCGGATATTTATCTTGCTCAAGACGCATCTGCCTTTCATCTACACGCACAGCTTACTGCTCTGACTGATCTACAGCATTTACTGCGACTGCGCGGGTCTGAGTTGCTGGTAGTACACAGTAATGTGCCGCTGGGATTTTCTTTATTAAAACAACACATTCCCTTCACCCATATTTTTTCACACGAAGAAACGGGCGCGGCAGTG
>CAIOHY010000439.1 GCA_903858205.1 uncultured Cellvibrio sp. | reverse complement strand
TCGGCGGCGGTGTTGCCGGGCTTTGGCTGGCTAATCGCGCCAAAAGCGCCGGCTTCAATATCGCCCTATTTGAGTCAGCAGCCCTCGGCAGCGACCAAACCCTCGCCTCCCAAGGCATGATCCACGGCGGCATGAAATACACCCTCGCCGGCGCGCTGACCAGCGCCTCCGAAACCATCGCCGAGATGCCCAAACACTGGCGCGCCTGTCTGTGTGGTGAGGGCGATGTGGATTTGCGTCATACACGCATTCTCAGCGATCACTTTTTTATGTGGTCGGGCGATGATCTCGGCAGCAAGCTAACCGGCTTTCTCGCCAGCAAAATCACCCGCGGCCGGGTCGAACCAGTCCATCCGGATCGCCGTCCGCCGCTGCTGCGCAACAAGGATTTCGCTGGCAGCCTTTATCGGCTCGAAGACTTGGTGATCGATGCGCCCAGTCTGGTCGCCAATCTCGCCCACAATATCGAGGGGCACTGCTTTCAGGTCGATTGGTCGCAAGCGAAATTGCACAAAAATGCCGCTGGAATCCTGAGCCTCAGGATTAATACGCCGGAACAACCCATCGAGATACATGCGCAGCGCTTTGTCTTCACGGCGGGCAAAGGCAATGCGGATTTATTGCACCAGCTGGGGCTGGAGAGCCCGGCGATGCAACTGCGCCCGCTCCAGCAAGTGATGGTCAAGCACCACTATCCCTTTGATTTTTACGGCCATTGTCTTGGCCACGAGACTACCCCGCGCCTGACGATTTCCAGCCATCGCCTGCCGGATGGCACCCATGTGTGGTATCTGGGCGGCAACCTCGCAGAAAAAGGCGCGGAGATGGCGCCGGAAGAGCTAATCGAGCTGGCCAAGCAGGAGCTGGAAGCCCTGATTCCTTGGGTAAATCTGGAGGGAGCTGAATGGGCGACCCTAGCCATCGCACGCGCCGAGCCATTGCAACCCGGGCTGGTGCGCCCCGACAACGCCTTCATCGCACCCGCAACTGGCACTGCGAACCTGCTGGTCGGCTGGCCAACCAAGCTCACGCTGGCGCCCAACCTCGCCAATCAGGCGCTGGCGCTATTGGCGGATGCAGGCGTAACGCCCTCAGCCAACACCATCAATCTGCACAACTATCTGCCCTATGCCTGCCTTGCCAAAACGCCCTGGGAGCTGGCATTTCCGCCAGCGATGAGCGCAGAGGAACTGCTCGCGCTGCGCTTTCGTGAACCCGATGACGAGGATGATGATCAATGATGCCGCGTAAACGCCTGGGGCGAACCGACATAGAGATCAGCACCTTCGGGCTGGGAACGGTCAAATTTGGCCGCACCCAGAGCCTGAAATACCCACAACCATTCGCTCTGCCTAGCGATGAACAATTGCGCGAATTACTTAATGGTGCGCGCGACTTTGGGGTCAACTTTGTCGATACCGCGCCCTCTTATGGTTACAGCGAGGAGCGTCTCGGCGATCTGCTGCGCAAGGAGCGCAAAGCCTGGGTTATCTCCACCAAAGTCGGCGAAGAGTTCACTGAGGATAAATTCTCTGATGAAGGCCGATCCCACTTTGATTTCAGCCCCAAACACACCCGCATGAGCGTTGAGCGCTCCCTGCGCCGCTTGCGTACGGACTACCTCGATTTGGTGATGATCCACTCCGACGGCAATGATCTGGATATCCTGCTTAACAGCGGCGCCGTGCAAACCTTGCAGCAACTCAAGCAAGAGGGATGGATTCGCGCACTCGGCATCTCTAGCAAAACAGTCGAGGGCGGACTGCTTGCCGCCGAGCTATGTGATGCCGTGATGCTGATGTACCATGCGGATTACACCGACGAAGAGCCGGTAATCGCAAAATCTGCGTTACAAGGTGCGGCAGTTTTGCTAAAAAAGGTTCTCGGCAGCGGTCATATCTGCCATGATGCAACTCCCGTCCGAGCGGAAACGCAAGACTCCGCAGGGCAACAAGATCAAGAACAAGACCCTATTCAGAGCGCGCTAAATTTCGCTTACGCGCATTCCGGGGTCACCAGTGCTGTCATCGGCACCGTCAACTTGCAACATTTGCGCGCTAACCTAATAAAAGCATTGCGCGCACAAAATATGGCGTAAGACTCTACAGAGCGATTTATGAGCAGTTGGTTAGACAACGTTAATTGGAACGCTGATGGTTTGGTTCCCGCCATCGCGCAAGATGCCAAAACCGGCCGGATTTTGATGATGGCCTGGATGAACCGCGAATCCCTCCAACTCTCGGCTGACCGTGGCGAAGCTGTCTACTGGTCCCGCTCGCGCAACCAGCTATGGCACAAGGGCGAAACCTCTGGCCATATCCAAAAATTGCATGAAATTCGTCTCGATTGCGACGAAGATGTAGTGGTTCTGCAAGTCGAACAACTGGGTGGTATCGCCTGTCACACCGGCCGCGAATCCTGTTTTTATCGCGTGTTAAAAGACGGCGAATGGCAGACAGTGGAGCCGGTACTAAAAGATCCGGCCGACATCTATCGCTGAGATCGCCAAACCTTATAAGTGAAATGAGCTGTTAATGAGTAACGATATTCTCCAACAACTGACGGAAATTCTCGCGGCGCGTAAAGCCAATGCTGGCGCTGAGACATCCTACGTTGCCAGCCTGCATCAAAAAGGGCTGAATAAGATTTTGGAAAAAGTCGGTGAGGAATGCACCGAAACGATTTTGGCCGCAAAGGATGCACAAGCCAGCGGCGACACTACCGATCTGATCTACGAAACCGCTGATTTATGGTTTCACAGCTTGGTGATGTTGTCGCACCTCGGCACTGATGCTGATGCAGTATTAAAGGAGTTAGCACGCCGCTTTAACGTCTCGGGTCACGACGAAAAAGCAGCGCGCACTCAGGAATAACCACTTTTTTATTTATTTTTTGGCGAGGAAATCATCATGGGTCTTAGTGGCATTAGTATCTGGCAACTCCTTATCGTATTGGCCATTGTGGTCATGTTATTCGGCACCAAACGCTTGCGCACACTGGGTGGCGACTTGGGAAGCATGATCAAGGGTTTCAAAAACTCCATGAGCAGTGACGAAACCAAAAAAGAGGAAGAAGAGCAGAAAGCGCTTGATTCTAAAAACCTGGATCAAAAAAGCACTACCGCGACAACTACGCCAGCGGGCGACAAAGTTGATCAAAACAACACCAAGGTGTAAGCCGTGTTTGATATAGGTTTTACCGAACTACTGGTGTGTTTGATAGTGGCATTAGTAGTCATTGGCCCCGAGCAATTGCCTGGGGCTGTTCGCGCTGCTGGCCTTTGGATTGGCCGGCTAAAACGAAGCCTGCGCGATACCCGCAATGAAATTGAGCGGCAGATCGGCGCGGACGACATTCGTCGCCAGCTGCACAATGAAGAAGTGATGCAAAATATCGAAGAAGCGCGTATTCGATTTGAGCGAACCATACTTGAAGCAGAGCAATATGAAAGCGCTACAGCGGAAACGCGCCATCAAGCCAGTGATTACGGTCCACCCGATGAGCTGCCCGATCATGCCCACGGTGACCAATCCGCAGCAGACCAACGCAAGCCTGTTGCACCAACGCCAGTTCCACCGGCTAGCGCCCCAACAGTAACAGCTAGTGCGACTGCAGCAGGCACCAATACACCTGCCCCAAACTCGCCTAACACACCCACGACTGCTGGAACGCCAACGCAGTCAGGTACAGGTCACTAATTAGCTCATGAACGATCAAAAAGACAAAGAGCAGCCACTGGTTCATCACCTGATAGAGCTGCGCACCCGCTTGCTGCATACCGTCTACTTTTTGCTAGCAGTGTTTATCTGCCTATTTCCATTCGCCACTGATATCTACGGCGTAGTGTCGGCTCCTTTGCTCGCGGTGCTGCCTGAGGGCACCAATATGATCGCGACCGATGTGATCTCGCCCTTTTTGACACCGCTAAAGCTGACCTTTTATCTGGCGATGTTCCTGGCAGTCCCATTTATTCTGTTTCAAGTATGGTCGTTTATCGCTCCCGGTCTCTACAAACACGAGCAACAACTCGCTGCGCCGCTGCTGATATCAAGTGTGCTGCTGTTTTTCGCCGGAATGGCGTTCGCTTATTTCCTTGTGCTTCCCATGCTGTTTAATTTCACAATGGGCATTGAGCTTGAAGGCGTAAATGCAATGACCGACATCACCAAATATCTGGATTTGGTACTGCAAATGTTTTTTGCCTTCGGTTTTGCGTTTGAAATTCCAGTTGCCACTATCTTACTGATCCACTCAGGCATAGTGACACCCGAAGCGTTGGTGCGAAGCCGCCGCTATATTATTGTGGGCTGCTTCGTGGTGGGCATGCTGCTGACACCGCCCGATGTTTTCTCGCAAACCATGCTCGCCGTGCCCATGTGGATGCTATTCGAATCGGGGTTGTTTTTTGGTCGGATGATTAAAAGGCGTAGCGAGGAACGCGACCAAGCAGCTGAAGCG
>CAIOHY010000438.1 GCA_903858205.1 uncultured Cellvibrio sp. | reverse complement strand
TGCCAAAGGTTTTATGCAGATTGCGGACTTGGATGCTCATAGAGTTTTCTCAATTAAATTTCCAATCTGAGATAGAGACCCCCTCCCAACCTCCCCCTTTACAAGGGGGAGGAGCTGAATCACCGCAGCCATTTGAGTTCGGAGTGAAATCAAACTCCTCCCTTTGTGAAGGGGAGGTTGGGAGGGGTCATATTTTCATAGCTTACTGTGCACTTGCCGCACGTACGGCCAGTTCATGTTCGCGGGCAGCTTTCCACTCCAGCAAACTTTTTAATACCAGTGTCACTAATGCTAATAACGCCAGCAGCGATGCAACTGCGAACGCAGCGGCAAATTGATATTCGTTGTACAGAATTTCAATGTGGAGCGGCATTGTATTGGTTTGCTCGCGAATTTTTCCGGAGACCACACTCACCGCTCCGAACTCGCCCATCGCGCGCGCATTACATAAAATCATGCCGTACAACAGCGCCCATTTAACCGATGGCAAGGTCACGCGCCAAAACATTTTCCATCCGCTTGCGCCTAAGGTGATCGCCGCTTCTTCCTGTTCTTTACCTTGCTCTTGCATCAGCGGAATTAATTCCCGCGCGACAAATGGAAAGGTGATAAACACAGTGGCAAGCACTATCCCCGGAACGGCAAACATAATTTGAATATCATGGTCGGCCAGCCATGGACCAAAAAATCCCTGACGGCCAAAAAACAGCATATAAATTAAACCGGCAATAACGGGCGATACCGCAAAGGGCAAATCGATTAGTGTGATGACAAACTGTTTGCCACGGAAATCAAATTTGGCGATTGACCAAGCCGCCGCTAAACCAAAAATTACATTACAGGGCACCGCAATCGCGGCTGCAATCAGTGTGAGTTTTATCGCATGGGCAGCAGCGGGTTCGGTGATCGCTGCAAAATATACATCCGCACCTTTTGCAAATGCCTCGGTGAATACAATCACTAAAGGTAAAAATAAAAATAATGCGAGAAAGGTTAATGCAACGCTAATTAACACTACGCGCACCCAAGGGGCTTCACTGGTTGCTGCATGAGCAGCGCCAGTTTTGCGGGAATTTAATGATGAAACAGCACCGGCCATGATTAACCTCCTGTGCGCTTATGGCTCCAATGCTGGAGCAAGTTAATGAGCAGTAACAACACGAAGGAAAATATCAACATGACCGTTCCGAGCGCGGCGGCACCGGCGTAATCAAATTGTTCGAGTTTGGTCATAATCAATAGCGGTGTGATTTCCGTTTTGTAGGGCATGTTGCCGCTGATAAAAACCACAGAGCCGTATTCACCAATCGCGCGTGCAAAGGCCAATGCAAATCCGGTTAATAGTGACGGCAAGAGTGCTGGCAATAACACGCGCCTAAACGTTTGTAAGCGTGATGCTCCCAAACTCGCAGCGGCTTCTTCCACCTCTGCTTCCAAATCAGCCAGCACCGGTTGCACAGTGCGCACGACAAACGGTAAACCGATAAACGTAAGCGCGACAGTTACACCGAGCCAGGTGTAGGCAACTTTGATATCGGCCAACCAAAACCATTGGCCAACCCAACCTTTGGTGGTGTAAAGCGCAGTGAGCGCAATACCGGCAACGGCAGTGGGTAATGCAAAAGGCAAATCAACTAATGCATCGATTACGCGTTTGCCAAAAAAATCGTAGCGCACTAAAACCCAGGCGACGATTAAGCCGAAAACTAAATTAATGCTGGCAGCTGCGAACGATGCACCGAAGGTCAACTGATAACTGGCGACTGCGCGTGGATTACTCACCACTGCCCAGAGTTCCGGCCAACTTAGTTCAAGGGATTTAAGCACCAAGCCTGCCAGCGGAATAAACACAATTAGACTGGCGTAGAGTGCGGCAAGGCCGATGGATAAACCAAAACCGGGTAAGACCGATTTTTTTACCCAGGGCTTTTTGGGTTTGGGGATGGGCGATGTTGTGTCTGACACCGCAGAAGCTATCTCACTCATGTACAACTCTCTTTTCGTACCTGTGGTCAGGAAACTAAGATTCGACAATCGAGGCAGAAAACGATTGTTATCCGCCCCGGAATTTATATTCTAGAAATTATTGATAAATCTGATCAAAAATTCCGCCGTCACCAAAGTGGAAGGGTTGTGCTTTAGACCAGCCGCCAAAATCGTCGATAGTCACTAACTCCAATTTCGGAAATGTTTTTGCGTGGGCTTCAGCAACTTGTGGATCGCGTGGGCGGTAATAATGTTTTGCAGCGATGTTTTGACCTTCTTTGGTGTAAAGATATTCCAGGTAAGTCTTAGCTACTTCATAGTTGCCATTGGCTTTTGCATTTTCATCTACCACTGCAACAGAAGGTTCAGCCAAAATTGACAGGCTCGGTACCACAATTTCTACTTCATCCGCACCTAATTCATTCACTGCCAAAAATGCTTCGTTTTCCCAAGTAATTAAGACGTCGCCAATACCGCGTTGTACGAACGTAGTAGTTGAGCCGCGCGCACCTGTGTCTAAAACGGGAACATTTTTAAATAATTGGCGAACAAATTCTTGCGCGCCAGCGTCGTCTTTACCCTGTTTTTTGGCAAAGCCCCAGGCCGCCAAATAGTTCCAGCGTGCGCCGCCAGAGGTTTTGGGATTTGGGGTAATTACCTCAACACCTTTTTTGATTAAGTCATCCCAATCTTTGATATTTTTTGGATTGCCTTTGCGCACCAAGAATACGATTGTCGAAGTATAGGGCGCGCTGTTTTGCGGTAGTTTGGTTACCCAGTCGGCAGGTAAAAGTCCACCAATTTTTGCGATAGGGTCAATGTCGCCTGCAAGCGCCAGTGTTACCACATCAGCGCGCAAACCGTCGATTACGGCACGTGATTGTGCACCTGAACCACCGTGTGATTGATCTACGCTGACGTTATCACCGGTTTTTTCTTTCCAGTGTTTGGCAAAGGCCGCGTTGAAATCGCGATAGAGTTCGCGGGTTGGGTCGTAAGAAACGTTTAACAGGTTAATATCTTTTGCAAAGACACTGCCTGCTATCAAGCTGGCGGCGATAAATGCCGCAGATTTGCCAATAAATCCTAGAGTAAATTTCATGATGATCTCTCTTTGAAAAATATAATTCGTTGTCAGGGAATCCGGAGGATTAAAAACGGAAATCAAAACCGAGTGCTGCGGCTTTATCCGTTGTCGCAACTGTGCTGATTTTTTCATCACCAGTAACGTCAACCTTGGCGTAGGTACCAAACACGCGCACATTGGGGTTGAAGTTATAATCCAAGCCAACGATAAATCCTTCGAGCTCTGCATCGCTATAAATAGCATTAGTCGGCGTAGTGGTTGAACTGGCGTATTGCACTTTGGCTAACCATGGGCCAGAAATTTTCCACTGCGCGTTCAGCACATAACCGTCTTGTTCTTTAAATGCATTACCGGAAGCGCCGTCCCATTCAGAGAGAGGGTTCAAACCATTTTGTGCACCGAGTGTGGTGCCGTTAGTGCCAACAAACGTTGAGAATCCACCGAGGCTATCAACATCTTCGTGGCGTTCTGCGGTTTGGTAAATAGCCCCGAGTTTTACGGCACCGAGGGTAATTTCTCCGACCGCACGTAAAGCGTCGGTAGTGGCAACGTTATCGTCATAACCGACACCAACAAACCATTTGGCTTTACCATAAGTTACTGAGGCCGATTTTCCAGAAGCAAAACCATTGTCATCCTGCTGGTTGGTTGCACTCACAGGCACGCCAGTCTCTTCCGCTTGAATAGCGGCGAGATTAATTTCCAAACCGCGAAATAAAATCGGCGAGGTGTATTGGATGACATTGTCCGGGCGGTTTTCACCGACAATGTAAGTCCCTATATCGCCCAAGGGCGAATCGTTAAAGCGATCAACGTCCGTACGCAAGACCGTATTGGTTTGGAGGGTTTTTAATGGAGTATCATTTTTACCAACAAGGAGAGAGCCCCAATCACCGCGCAGGCCCCCAAAAATATTACGCTGACTTAATTCGCGGCCGTTGCTGTTGGTGCCGTTATCGACATCAATGCCGTATTCCAAACGATAAAACACAGTCACGCTTGAGGATGCATCAAAATCGCCTTGAACGCCTAGGCGTGAACCTGTGCTATCAAGTGCAAATGTGTCTAGCTCGGTAGTTACGCCCGTTGCACCAACATGCTTGTACGTGGTTGCGCCTGCAGTGGTAGGGGCGAAATTAATTTTTTCCAAATCATATTGATTGGCAGTTAAATGGATTTTCCCGTAGAGCGTAGGAAAACCGGCGAATGCATTGGCAGACAGAACGATACCGACAGCAGCCGTTAATGCATTGCGCTGAAAACGTTTTTTTGCAACGAGTGATCGCACAACCGACCACGGTTTTTGAAATGACATGCTAATCTCCAGATTTTACATATCACTTCCGGTGGTCCGGTCAGTGGAATTTTGATTTGTTTTTTGTAGCTAAATTATTTTGTATGACGCTGACTACTTGGTGCTTACACCTTTTTCCCAGCGTTTTTTCTCGCGTCGTTCGAGCTGCACTACCTGACCGTTATGGATTTGAATTTCCAATGAACCAAACTGGATTTTCGACAACTGAAATTTAATTTCTTCCAGTACATCCTCCGCGACAGGGGCAGGCTCAGGATGGTGGTTCGCCATAACAGTGCCTCATGTTAAAAAGCCGGACAATTCGACTCAAATGCCCAGCGACGGCGCCATAGTATGAAGCTGAAGTGAAAACCCAAAATACTGTTTTTTTATTAGCTTATAACTGACCAAGAAAATCCCCCACTCATTTTTTTTTGCATAAGCAAATAAACAAAGAGTCTTTTTAAGATGAGATAAAAGCATCTAGGCTAAGCGCCATTCATACTACGCAATCAAAGGGAGCCCCTCATGAAAAATACTCGCCCAGCGACTATCAACCTGCCTCATCAATTGGAAAATTTTCCAATTGTGGTAGTACCCGGATTGCGCAACAGCGATGAACACCATTGGCAAAGCCTGTGGCAAAACCAGTTGCCCAACAGCAAACGCATTCAGGTCGATGATTGGAGCACGCCGGATTTGGATAAGTGGAAGGCGGGAATTCACGCAGAATTAAGCAAGCTGGATAAGCCGGCAGTGATTATCGCTCACAGTTTTGGCACGCTCGCGAGCGCGAGTATTGCAGCAGAATTTCCCGATAAAATCGCCGCGCTTTTTTTGGTGGCCCCTGCTGATCCGGATAAATTTCATATCGCCCAGCGGTTGCCACAAAATCCTCTACGCGTACCGGCAATTATCATCGCGAGCAGCAATGATCCCTGGCTCACTGATAGCAAGGCTGCGTATTGGGCGCTGCAGTGGGGGACGGATTTTTTGCGCTTGAAAGGTGTAGGCCACATTAACAGCGAATCCAATTTGGGCTTCTGGCCTGAAGGAATTCAGTTGTTAAAGACACTGTTGCGCGGCGCAAAGAAACAAATCCTTTCTGCAAAACAGCTCAATCGCGCGGCTTAGACTCGATCCATCGAATGTTTTCTCTCTACAGATTTCATTATTCGATACCGCCTTTTACCAAGGCAACAACAAATAACGTCATCAAAGTACGACTTGCTGGCGCGGTGAAATGTTTAATCTCCCCTCCCGACTTTTTGAGCGGGAGGAGAGAGAGTTGACTCAATGCTTTGTTTTTTCCGCGACCTGATTTATTTGCGCCAGATGCCAGTGTAGACAGAACCGCAGTACCACCAACCATATCGGGTGTAACCCAAATTTGCTAAATCGGTCGATTTCTTATTGAACGTGGTTAACGACATGCCGTGATAGGCGTACCAGGAACCGCTCGTTGGAACCCAACTGGTATTGTAAATTTGGCCATTGTCGGTGCAGGCATACACACTGGGCATTACACCGGAATCCGCAAAGTGAGTGAACTAGCCTTGCATGCGCTCGTCGGGAATATTATTCACTGTCCAATAAGCGACCGAATGGGGAGCCCAAACCATTGTTTCACCCACGATAGATTTACCGTTCAGTAATGTCCAGGTGGCATTTACAGAGGCAGTTTGGTTGGTGTAGGGCGTTGTTTGGCCATGGTCAAATTTCATTTTGATGGGATCACCCGAGCCGGTTTGGACATGCACATGCAAATGCGGGCCAGATGAATTGCCATTGTTGCCCACCAAGCCCAACACCTGACCTTTGGTAATACGTGCACCATTGGTGACACGTCCGCCCATAGTCCAGACAGCGCCCTCCTCCTTGGATGGCAAATAGGTGGCATTGTGCGGACATAAATCGGTAGGGATCGAGCCGGGTTGGGCATGGGCATAGAGGGCGTAATTGCCATCATCTTGCAGGATCCACAAATGGTTTCCGGCGTAGCCGATATAACCTTCCGCTACCTTGGCGTGATTGGAACCGGGCGTGTTTTCCGGCGCATTACGCCAACAACCCACCACGGTACCTGCGTCCATCGCGCGAATTTTTGCACCATAAACAATGTGATTGGAGTTGACCTTGTTGTCCGCGCCATTCGTTTTGAGGTGATCCCATTTACCACTGCCGATGTGGCGACGTGCCACAACATCCAGAGCTTCAGCTTGGGCACCGCCAGACCAATGAGTGTCCGTGGTATAGCGGTGAGTCAGGCCGATGTCATCGGCACGTAGCGGGAAATCAGATGCCGAGGCAGCGATAGAAACCAACGCGGCAGAAGCCAGGATCAATGAACGAGTAAACGTATTAAGAGCTTTCATTTTGAACATCCTTATAAATTCAAAAATATGAGTAAGTGTTTGGGTAAAGCGTTAGTGAACAAGTTTCCTTTAACAGCAGCGACAGCCATGTCGTTTGTTCATGTGGCCATAATAGAAGGGGAAGTTGTCAGGAGTTTGTCGCGCGGAAGGAGATTTGTGTCAATTGTGTCAGGCCGGAATCAACCCGGCACATACACATAGCCGACACTGCGCACAGTTTTGATGATGGTGGGTTTATCCGGATCGGGTTCGATTTTTTTGCGCATGCGGGTGATACGACTATCGATCGAACGATCAAAGGGATCTGCATCGGTTTTATGCGCGAGTTCGAGCAAATAATCGCGCGATAAGGGGCGATTGGGATTTTGCAAAAACACCATGAGTAAATCGTATTCCATCGCGGTGAGCGGAATTTCCTGCTCGCCCTCCCAGAGTTTTCGCGCATCAATATCCAACAAACATTTACCCACTTTTTTGCGCGCGTCCTGCACAAGCTGGCTATTTGCCGGCACTTCATTTTGCGTGCGGCGCAATACGCTGCGCACACGCGCCAAGAGTGAACGCAACTCAAAAGGTTTACTCACATAATCATCAGCCCCCATTTCCAGACCGATGATCATATCCACCTGCTCTGCCGCTGCAGTCACCATAATCACACCCGCGCGAGTATGCGTGCGCAAATAACGTGTTAGCGTAAATCCATCTTCACCCGGCATATTTAAATCGAGCAAGACAATGTGCGGCGTAAACTCTGGCAAGAGCGCCTTTAATTCCTGCCCGTTCGCGGCCATTTTTACGTCAAAACCTTGCAGCGAAAAATAATCGGCCAGGGTTTCGCAAATATCCTGTTCATCGTCGACAACAATCATTTTGTAAGTCATGGTCATGGCATGTTTTCTCCACGGCGACTGACCGATTGATCAATAGGTTGATTAGCGATAGGTTCATAGGCGATATGTTGATTACCGATAGGCAAACGCAGACTAAAACACGCCCCCATACCCGGCACTTCTTCGTATTCAATACTGCCGCCGTGACTTTGAATAATACCGTTGCACACCGACAAACCCAAACCTGTACCGACACCTACCGGTTTAGTCGTAAAAAAAGGTTCAAAAATACGCGCACGCAATTCAGGTTCAATGCCCGTGCCTGAATCCATCACCTTGATGCAAATGTGTTGTTCATCATCCAACAGCTTGGCAAGAATACGAATTATTTTTTGCGGCTGATCCTGCAGCGCTTGCTGGGCATTGACCACCAAATTGCTAATCACCTGATGCAGTTGGTTGTGATCAGCCAACACACCCGGTAGATCCGCAGTCAATTCAAGTTCAAGGGCGACCTGTTGATTGCGCAAGTTAAAATCAAGCAGATCAACAACATCGTGTATGACACGATTGATATCGACTAACTTGCGCTTGGGCGGTTGCTCGCGCGCCATCGACAAAAAAGTCGAAACGATTTTCACGCAGCGTTCAGCAGCATTGGCAATTTTCTCCGCGCGTTTTAATACACGCTCATCTTGCTCTGTTTCGCGTAACAATTGCGATTGCCCAACCACGATCGTCAATGGGTTATTTAACTCGTGCGCAACACCCGCGAGCAGCGTTCCCATTGATGCCAATTTTTCATTGCGTTGTAGCACTTCGCGCTGCTGGGCAATTTCACGCTCCCCATTGCGCTGCGCGGTTAAGTCGCGGATATAGGCTGTCACTAAACGGCGACCAATTAAATCTACCTGGCGCAGCGTTAGCTCAACCGGAAACGCACTATTATCCTTGCGCTTGGCCTGCAGTTCCAAACGCAATCCAAGCACACGTGGTTCACCACTTTGGTTGTAGCGGCGAAAACCTTCATCATGCTGAGCGCGCATATTGTCAGGCACGATAAGCGCACCGATGGATTGACCAAGCGCCTCATCGCGACTGTAACCAAACATCGCTTCAGCCGCCTCGTTAAATTCAATCGTAGTTCCGCTTTCATCAATGGTGATCACCGCATCGAGCGATGCCGCAATCATCGCGCGGTGCAATTTGCTGCTGTTATTTTTTATCACCCGCGCTTGATAAAACTGCCAGCGCGCGTGCTGCTCAATGGTATATCCCGCAAAAATTCCGATGATCGCGTTGGAGAGCAGAAAAAAATTATTGGAGATAATGTCGGTCAGCGGTAAGGCTTTATAAAATGCAATCAGGTTATAGCAGAGCATAATCACAGCGACTGTGCCCAGTGAATTCACAAAGCGCAGTCCGACAATAAAGAGAGTCCAGGTAATACAGAGGTTGATGCCGGCGTAGTAATAGTGACTGTACTGATTATCAGTAATCAGCAGCATGGCGAAGATGCCGCAGGCGGCGATCATGCTCGAATAGAAAATAACAGGCTGATGAATTTGTTTAAAAATCGGCTTAAAAGTGAGCCAGAATAACAGCGCGAAGAGAGTGCACACCAGAGCACGAATGGCCCAGAGCTGCAGCATTTTTTCGGGCACTAATAAATAATCGAGAAAGGCAAAATTTAAATAGAGCGCAAAGGCAAGTGCCAGCGCAAGGCGCACTTGCCGCGCAATATTCTCGGCAAGATGCGTGTTGTACTCCTGTTCAAGCGCAGCGTCCCTAAAACACAGACGGAAGGGATCGAATACCCGGTAACGTTGCTTGAACGCCAGGTTGCTGGAAGTATCAATCAGCGGGGCGCTCAATCACTCCCCCTGATCAACCATTTCCTGCACCCGCGCCAAACCCTGAGCAGCATCTGAACCGGGCGCCGCAAACCGCAGCCCCTGCTGCACAAACATTTTGGCTTTTTCTGGCAGCGCTAATTGCACATAACTTTGCGCGAGCACCAAGTACAAATCCGCCGCACGACGCTCAATACGCAAACCGCGCTCAGCGGTTGCGATAGCGCCTTGATAATCCTGCGACAAATATTGTTGGCGCGCCTGCTTGGCGAGGCTCTGTGCCGCCGGATTGAGCGAAACCGCCGGTACCGGTCTTGGCACTGCGCCAGGCTGGGGTTGCACTACTGCCGGCTGATTGGGTTTAACGGCTGCAGGGCGATCAACTACAGGAGCGGGCTTCTGCGGCGGTTGGATACTGGTGGCGCAGCCTGTAAACGCAAATACGGCAATCAACAAGAGTGGAGCGTAAATAGACTTGGCCATACGCAACAAGGTTCTCCAACATATCCAGATAATCATGACTACTTAACGACAGAGTCCAAGTGAGCAAGCTTGCTCTTGGCGAATTGCTCATCCTCAAATTCGTGGCCCGTGTTCAGCGCCATCTCGTAAAGTAACCGGCTTTGTTTAACATCGCCATTTTTTTCATAGACCCGCGCCATTCTTGCAAAAGTTTCAGGCGACTGATTGTTTCCAGTCGCCGCCAATAATTGCTTATAGGCAGCCAAAGATTCCTTGATGTTGTTGAGGTTGTAATAGGCCCAGCCCAAGGTATCCCAAATCAAGGGCGAGCTCTGGGTAAGCTTCGCATCCCTAATAACTTTCACGGCTTTTTCAGGCTGTTTTAATCGCTCAGAATAGGTGGCAGCAATCTGGTTAATCACATAAGGGTCGGCTTGAATTCCCAAGGCCTCGGTGTAGAGTTTGATCGCCATGTCATATTGTTGATTCGCATTATAAAGATTACCCAGCTGCACCTTTCGCTCAATGCTGGGCTCGATAGCAAGTGGGCTGTAAGCATCTATAGCTTCAGCATATTTGTTTTGGTAGTAGTAGGCCTCTGCAAGCTCTAGCTTGGGAGAAACCAATGTGGGATATGCGCGCGCAATATCGCGATATGTTGCAATTGCATCATCTGTTTTATTGGTTTTTATTTGCGAACGCGCGTAGACCAAGCCCAACCAAGGATGTATTTTCTGCTCGCCTTGTTTTGCATAAAACTCGGCTACCGCCGTGTAAATTCCCTGTTTGTACAATATTGCGGCGAGAGCAATCTTATCTGCGCTTGTTGTCAGAAAGGTCTCATCACTTGATTTAATATTAGCAATATCGGGAAATACTTTTGCGATGGATTGTTTGGACTGCGCTGTAACTTCAGCATTTTCTATTGATAGCGCCGCCAATTGAACCAGTGGGTCAGCTGCCAACTCAGGACTCAGACCGTCAAAGATAGCGCGAGCACTAGCGTGCTTATTCAAGGCGACTAACGCAAGTAATTGGGCTGAAACTGAGTCTGCTGTTTTATCTTTTTTCTGGGAAGCTGTCAGATGAGTGAGCGCCTCATCGTATTTTTTTGAATACAACTGGATTATCCCTATGTTCAGCTGCGCCAGTACATCATCAGGATTTTTTTGTGTAATGCTGCTGTAGGCCTGCAACGCCTCTTGGTACTTTCCAAGACCCAAATGGGATGCGCCAATCAATTGATACAGAGGCTCCGAGGAATTACCTGCGCTAGAGGCAGTTGAAAATTCATCGAGCGCTTTTTTAAATTGCCCCTGAACAATCAGAACCCTGCCCAATTCAAAATGGGCCTCGATTAATCCGTTATCCTTGGCAACAGCCAAGGAGAGTGCGCGCTCGGCATCTTTATGCCTGGATTGCGATACGTATACTCTGCCAATATCCAAATGAAGCTGTGCACTACGCTGCGCAACATCCAAATCCTCAATCACCGCCAGTGCGCGAAAATAACGACGCTCGTTTCTGAGGGCGCGAAACAAATTCTCCCGCAGCGAAGGGGTATATTGCGGCAGATTGCGCTCAACCTCTGCTAAATGTTTGTCGATAGCGACAAAGTCCTCACTGCCGAGATAGGCAAGCACCAAAAGAAGATGCCCTGGATATTTGTTCGGATTGTTGGCCACGATCTTTTCTGCCGCAGTCCTTGCCTCGCCATATGCACCCGCCTTTAAGCTGGTAACTGCAGTTGAATACTCCGGCGCATGTATCTCTTGCGACCCAAGAAGACCGAGCATGTTATCTGTAGAGAATGCCGCGTTTACAGATAACGGAATAAAGCCACAGCAGAGCACCCAAAAATAAAGCCGGCTAACGATTTGCATTTACAGATCCTTTAAAGTAAAAAAATGGAGCGCATAGCGCTCCATTTAGTAATACACAGAATTAGTGCATAGACAACAATTAAGAGAAGAGTTCTCTTTTGCGACCAAGCAACAATGCCGCTACGCCAAGCAACAGCAACAACAGAGAACCTGGCTCAGGAACATCAACTGGCGGTTCTTCATTGATGCCAGCCTTACCTGAAACATAGAAACCCGCAAAGAAGATGTTGTCATCACGAGACGCGTTGACCGTATCCACTTTGATAGTGGTATCGCCAGACGCTACAAAACTGGCAAGATTGTAGCGCTCACCGTCGTTTGCGTAATTATCGCCACCGGATGAAAGCGCATCATCAAAACCACCGACGGTGATCAAAGAGCCGTTTGAAAGCTGCAAGCCGTCATCATAGTTACCTGCATTCTGAGTGAGCAACAGATCATTTACTTTGATTGTTGAACGTTGGGTATCGCAGCAGCTAAAGGAGATCCCCAAAGACATTTCAGCGAAGAAACCGGGACCTGCAGGATTCAACGGAGTTGCAAAATTAATATTGGTGGTATCGCCTGTTACCGACGCAAAACCATCCAATAAACCAACGGTCGCTTCCGGTAAGCTGGGGTTGCTGTAAACCACAACCAAGGCTTCACCATCGATTTGGGTGGTAGACGCACCACCCTCACGAACATTGAAGTTATAGATGCCGCCACCACCACCATTGATCACTGAAGCAACCAGACTGGTAACGTCCGCGCGGTAGGATTTAAGGTTGCAGCATGCGGTAGCGTTTGAAACGGCCGGACCAAATGTAGCCAGGTTACCATTGAGGGAAACAGCAGGTACGTTGTTGGTGTTGTTTGTTGCAGAGTACAAGTACGCAGCAACCACAGTAGAACCAGCAGGAACAGACGCTGAAATTACGCCTGACTCACTAGTAGAGCCAAAACCATCGGTAGATAAAGCATATTTACCAACGAATGATTGGAAGGGAGCCAAACTTGCACTGGCGTTAGCAGCACTTACGATAGCAGCTACAACGAGCAGACTGCGCAACATGCCTTTAAAGTTGATATCCATAAATCTTCTCCTATTAGTGAATTATGGAATTACAAAAACGCAACCATCCTTCGGAACATCCCTCATTACAGTTGCACCAAGCCTAAATGACCAAGCGAGCCTATGCACGCAGAATGCCATGAAAAGAAAAAACTTGAAAAACAGATAGTTACAGAAAAGGTCAGCGTGTTTCCAATAAAAAGTGTAAAGAAACACAACAGGCGACAGTCATTACAAACGCTTGACAAAAAAACATGCACAGAGGAAGAGCGCAGCGACCGCCCTGACGGCCAAATGAGGGCATCTTGAAGAAGGAAATCAAAGGCGCAGCAGGTGATGCGAGAACTCAGTCAGCCCTCATCTTTCGCCGCCGCCTTTAACAAGCGCGCAACCTCTTTCCAGAGATCAATGTAGGCAAGTGCCGCGCGACTGCGCTGATTGTAGCTGGTTAGGGGCGCGCGGCGCAGCCCCATTTGCTCGACGGCGGAATCGTTGGGAATGTAGGTTTTGAGCATGGGCACGGGCATTTTTTTACTGTTTTCAACCGCTTCGCGGTGCAAGCTGCGGCGCATATCCACCTGATTAAAAAAACCGACAATACGCGTTGGCGCCGATTGTTTGTCACCCAAGAATTCCACGACCTGTTCCATGGCGCGAATCGATAATGGGCTGGGAATCATCGGAATCAACAAAATATCCACCTCCAACAAGAGCTGCTCAACGCTGGGAGAGAGTGTGGGCGGAAAATCGAAAATGAGGATGTCGGCTTTTTCACTCAGGGGTTTGAGCAATTGCTTGAGGAATTTTTTGTCCTTTCTGAGTTCGTCGAACTCGCTGTCCAGGCTGCGCAGACTGAGGTCGGCGGGAATCAGGGTCAGACCGGGATAGGGACTGTACAGCTCCATCTTCCCGATAGATTTACCTTTGCTGAAGAGCTTGATTGCCTTTGCGCTGTCAGGCTCCTGCTGACAAAACCAACTAGCGGCTGCTTGCGGGTCCAGATCCCAAAGGATCACATTCTTTTTCGCGGCGGCGGCCATATAGGCCATGTTGACTGCCGTTGTGGTCTTACCCACACCACCCTTGAGGTTATAGAAAGCGATTTTGATCATGACAACCCTACGTGTACTGATGCGTGTTTTTTGAGATGCAAAGCAATCAACTGCGAATGTTAACTTGTAGCATTTTTAGGCGAATCCTTCAAAATTTATACGCCATCTATTTTGCAAATAGCACAGCCGGGCAAGATATCAATTTCAGCCAAACGCATATCCAAGCACAACTGGCTGCCGGGAGGTACAATCGCCGCTTACTTTTGCGAGCAGCGGTTATGAACCAGCCCCACCCCTACGAACAACTCACGCCGGACATGGTGCTGGACGCGATTGATAGCACCGGCTTTCTGACTGACGCCCGCATCCTCGCACTCAATAGTTACGAGAACCGCGTTTATCAGGTGGGGATTGAAGGCGCGAGCCCACTAATCGCCAAGTTTTATCGCCCCGAGCGCTGGAGCGATGCGCAGATCATTGAGGAGCATGAGTTCACCCAAGCACTGAAGGACTTGGAAATTTCTGTGGTACCTCCCATGGCCAACGATGAAGGCAAAACGCTGCGCGAATTCCACGGCTTCCGATTCGCACTCTACCCGCGGCAGGGCGGCCACGCGCCCAATCTTGATGATTTTGATGCCTTGCTCTCGCTCGGCCGAACCCTCGGACGCATCCATGCACTGGGGCAAGCAAGACCGTTTACGCATCGCCCGCCGCTGGATATCCAGACGTTTGGGCGCGATAGCTACGAATTTTTAATGGCGAATGATTTTATCCCCGCCAGCTTGCGCGAATCCTACCGCACGCTCGGGGCAGATTTATTGGCGCGCTGCGAAACCCTGTTTAGTCGCGTGGATTACACGCCCATCCGCCTCCATGGCGACTGCCACCCAGGCAACATTTTATGGCGCGACGATGTGCCGCATTTCGTCGATTTTGATGATGCGCGCATGGGGCCGGCAATTCAGGATTTGTGGATGCTGCTCTCCGGCGAGCGTGAACAGCAGACGTTGCAGCTGGCGGAAGTGCTGGAAGGTTATCGCGAGTTTTGCGATTTTGATTTGGCGGAGCTGGCGCTGATCGAAGCGCTGCGCAGTTTGCGCATCATGCATTACAGCGCCTGGTTGGCGCGGCGCTGGGCCGACCCGGCGTTTCCCCGTCACTTCCCCTGGTTTAATACCGAGCGCTACTGGGGTGAACATATCCTGGAGTTGCGGGAACAGCTAGCCGCTTTGAATGAGCCGGCACTGGTAATCTATTAATCGCCAATAATCCCTGCAGGCTAGTATTATGTGGCGACAGCCCTAATAATGTTCCACTTAAGCCCGCCCCATAAAACGCATTGTATTTCGTGTAAGGACCCAGCCATGAGTGCTACCGCTCCCGCCGTTGTTATCGATAGCCTGTGGGAATCTATTCGCCTGCAGACCCGCAAACAGGCGGAATCCGAGCCGGTACTTGCCAGCTTTCTCTACTCCACCATTTTGAATCACGACACGCTTGAAGCCGCACTCAGCTTCCACCTCGCGAACAAACTTGATAGCCCGGCATTGCCCGCCATGCTAATACGTGAAGTTGTTGAAGAAGCAATGAAAGCCGACAAGACGATTGTTGAATCGGTACGCGCTGATTTAATGGCTGTGAATGAGCGAGACTCGGCATGCTGCTCACTGGTCACCCCCTTACTCTACTTCAAAGGCTTCCATGCACTGCAAGCTTATAGAGTTGCTCACTGGCTATGGAATCAAGGTCGCAACTCACTCGCGCTATTTCTACAGAATCGAATCTCAGCCGTGTTTGGGGTAGATATCCACCCTGCTGCACGGATAGGCAAAGGCATTATGTTCGACCATGCTACCGGTATAGTGATTGGTGAGACCGCAGTGATTGAGGATATGGTGTCGATAATGCAATCGGTCACACTGGGCGGCACAGGTAAAGAAGCGGGCGACCGCCATCCCAAAGTGCGCAAAGGGGTGCTTATAGGCGCTGGAGCCAAGATTCTTGGCAATATTGTCGTGGGTGAATGCGCCAAAATTGGTGCAGGCAGCGTGGTACTCAAAGATGTCCCTGCACGCGCTACCGTAGCGGGGGTGCCCGCTCAAATCATCGGTGAAACCCAGTGCCACCAACCGGCGCGAGAGATGGATCACCGAATTCGCTAATCCATGTATTTTCAAATTTTGCACCCAACCAAATCCCGGCGCACCAAAATAATCCACAAACACCAAAAATGATCGCGCAATTGCCTCGGAATCGCCAAATGATGCACCACATAGCCTTTCTTACACCATTGGTCTGATACTTGCTTAAAAAACACACCAAGATCGAGGAGAACCTGATATGCAATACACTAAACCCATGATCGATTTGGTGTACGAAATTCGCCGCCGCGTCGACCCCGATATGAAGCCAAGCGTAAAAATGGCCAACCCGGAGATGCTCAAAGAGTTAGCGGTTTATCACAACCGCACCAGGGATACAGTTACTAAAACGCTGATAAAGGAACTTCTCCATCTCGCTGGAGACGAGTGGCACCAACTAGTGGAGCCGGTTAAAGCGGAGACACCCAAGGCTGAGGAAATACCCAAACAAGTCGTCAAGGTTTACCGCGGCCAAACCACACTGACAGAAGCGCCACATCCCGCAGAAGAAGGTATGGTGCTACGCACTGAGTTGCTGGCTGCCGATGTTCCACCGCCCGCTAAACCCGTGCGCATGTATCGCGGCCATCCAGTAGCTTGACTTGATACTGATCAGTTGCGAACCCTCTTTTTATAGCGAGGGAGCGCAACTCTGGCATCGGAAACGATCGACCTTACTTTTGTTGCTGCTTCAATAAATCGCGAATTTCGATCAATAACAATTCCTCGTTGCTTGGCGCAGGAGGAGCCGCCGGAGCTTCCTCTTCCTTCTTCTTCAACCGATTGATCACCTTAATCACCATAAAAATAACAAAGGAAATGATGGTGAAATCGATAAGGGTTTGCAGAAACTTCCCATAGGCCACCAACACGGGCGACTGCCCTTCCAGAAGTGCTGGCAAGGTAAACGCCAAGTCCGAAAAATTCACGCCACCAATCAAATAACCAATCGGCGGCATTACCACATCCCCCACCAATGAGGACACAATTTTTCCAAAGGCAGTACCGATAATGACCCCTACCGCTAAATCCACCACATTGCCTTTAATAGCAAAAGCCTTAAACTCTTTTACGATACTCATGTTAACTACCCTTTTTTAAACTAAATGAATCAATTGTTTGCAAACACAGCGAAAGTTTTATAACCCATACACTAATTAGAAGCACGAAAACCTATTGATGATACAGCGATTAATCACAACTATTTAATTAGTGTTAGGCAAATCTATACCCAAGTCATTCCAGAGCGCATCGATGCGATCTTTCACGGCGCGATCCATCACAATCGGAGTGCCCCACTCGCGCGTGGTTTCTCCCGGCCATTTATTAGTTGCATCAAAACCAATTTTGGAACCCAGCCCGGAAACGGGTGAGGCAAAATCCAGATAATCAATCGGCGTATTTTCAATCATCACCGTATCGCGCGCCGGATCCATGCGAGTAGTCATCGCCCAGATCACATCATTCCAATCACGCGCATTCACATCATCGTCGGTAACAATGACAAATTTGGTGTACATGAATTGCCGCAGGAAACTCCACACACCCATCATCACGCGTTTGGCATGACCGGGATATTGTTTTTTCATCGTAACTACCGCCATGCGATAAGAGCAACCTTCGGGCGGCAAATAAAAATCCACAATTTCAGGAAACTGTTTTTGCAAAATCGGCACAAACACTTCGTTGAGTGCAACACCGAGAATGGCGGGCTCATCTGGCGGGCGGCCAGTATAAGTGCTGTGGTAAATCGGATCGCGCCTGTGAGTAATTCGCTCGACGGTAAATACAGGAAATTTATCGACTTCATTGTAGTAGCCGGTGTGATCGCCGAAGGGGCCTTCGGGCGCCAGATCATTGGGCGCGATATAACCTTCTAAAATAAATTCGGCTGAAGCGGGCACTTGCAAATCGTTGCCGATACATTTCACTACTTCTGTTTTATCGCCGCGCAACAATCCAGCAAAACCATATTCAGAAAGCGTATCCGGCACTGGCGTTACTGCGCCGAGAATCGTCGCTGGGTCAGCGCCGAGTGCGACAGCAACGGGATAATTTTTACCAGGGTTTTGAATCTGGAATTCACGAAAATCCAAGGCGCCGCCACGATGGGAAAGCCAACGCATAATCAGCCGATTTTTACCGATTTTTTGCATACGATAAATACCGAGATTCTGTCGCTCTTTGTGCGGCCCACGTGTCACAACCAACGGCCAAGTCACCAAGGGGCCAGCATCGCCCGGCCAACAGGTTTGAATCGGCAGCAGATCCAAATTGACCGCATCACCTTCAAGCACCACATCCTGACATTGAGCCTTACTCAGCACTTTTGGAGCCAAATTGAGTACTTGCTTGAACAGCGGCAGTTTATCCCAAGCATCCTTAAATCCTTTCGGTGGCTCCGGCTCTTTTAAAAACGCAAGCAGCTTACCAACCTCGCGCAGCGCCGACACCGATTCCTGCCCCATACCCAAAGCAACGCGCTCGGTGGTGCCAAATAAATTGGCGAGCACAGGAATCGAATAGCCTTTAGGGTTTTCAAACAATAACGCGGGGCCGCCAGCACGCAGAGTGCGGTCGCATATCTCTGTCATCTCAAGATTGGGATCGATTTCCTGTTTGATGCGCTTTAACAATCCACGCGCCTCAAGCAGGGCGATAAAATCACGCAGGTCTTTGTATTTCATTTTTATAAAAACCCAAGTATCTAATTTATAAGAAAAGAGTACCAAAAAAGAAAACCCGTATCGATCACAGCGACAGGATTTTAAATTTCCCGCATTACGCTGTGCTCCATACGGGCTACAAGCTCTTTCACATCTCCCTTAAAAAGGAGAATGAAAGGTATTACTTGCGTTTCATCGACATAAAGAATTCGTCGTTGGTTTTGAAGTCTTTAAGTTTATCAAGCAAGAATTCTGTTGCGGCAACGTCTTCCATATCGTTCAACAAACGACGCAAAATCCATGCGCGTTGCAACTCGTCTTCACGCATCAACAATTCTTCGCGGCGAGTACCGGAGCGGCGCACATTGATCGCAGGGTAAATACGCTTTTCAGCAATTTTGCGATCAAGATGCAACTCAAGGTTGCCCGTACCTTTAAACTCTTCGTAAATAACTTCATCCATTTTGGAGCCGGTATCTACGAGTGCGGTGGCGATAATACTCAAGCTGCCGCCCTCTTCGATATTACGCGCAGCACCAAAGAAACGCTTTGGACGCTCAAGCGCATGCGCATCCACACCACCGGTCAATACTTTTCCTGACGAGGGAATAACCGTGTTGTACGCACGCGCCAAACGAGTAATAGAATCGAGCAGAATCACTACGTCTTTTTTGTGTTCAACCAAACGCTTGGCTTTTTCAATCACCATATCGGCCACTTGTACGTGGCGCGCAGGCGGCTCATCGAATGTAGAAGCAACCACTTCACCGCGCACAGAGCGCTGCATTTCAGTTACTTCTTCAGGACGTTCGTCAATTAACAATACAATCAAATGGCACTCTGGATTATTGCGCGTAATTGCCTGCGCAATATTTTGCATCATGATGGTTTTACCGGCTTTTGGCGGCGCAACGATCAAACCGCGCTGGCCTTTTCCGATGGGCGCAATCAAATCGATAATACGACCAGTGAGGTCTTCTGTAGAACCATTACCGGCTTCAAGTGGCAAGCGAACATTGGGAAACAGCGGCGTGAGGTTTTCAAACAGAATTTTGTTGCGGGAGCTTTCAGGCTTGTCAAAATTGATATCGTTAACTTTTAACAAGGCAAAATAACGTTCACCTTCTTTGGGTGGGCGGATCTTACCGGAAATGGTATCGCCCGTACGCAAATTGAAGCGGCGGATCTGACTGGGTGAAACATAAATATCGTCAGGACCTGCAAGGTAAGAGCTGTCGGCTGAACGCAAAAAACCGAATCCATCTACCAAAATTTCCAGCACACCGTCGCCATAAATATCTTCTCCGCCTTTTGCGTGGCGCTTGAGGATATTAAAGATAATGTCCTGTTTACGCGAGCGGGCGATATTTTCTAAACCCATTTCGTGGGCGATATCAATTAATTCTTCAATCGGTTTCTTTTTAAGGTCGGTGAGATTCATAGAAGAGACTTTATGGATGGATGTGAGTTATTGCAGATGTACCGCCAAAGGCGGAAGTTGGTTATAGAAAAAAGGATCGCGATAGTTGCTGCTATTAAGTTGCTGCAGTCCCGTTTTAATTGTGATTGGCTGGTCTGTAACAGATGCCGGGGCAAGAACAACAGCAGGGAAATTAGGGTTTGTTCGTCTGGTTCAAGGGAATCGGGAAGGTGATTCAAGGAGGAACAAACATCAGATAAGCTTGAGTATAGCGGCAAATATCGCCCAGTGCAAAAACAAATTGGGTCATCTTGCGATGACCCTCAACATTACATTGCAGTGTTAATGAAATCTGCGAGCTGTGGTTTGCTAACTGCACCTACTTTAGTTGCGTGAGCAGCGCCGTTTTTGAAGATAATCAGCGTGGGTATACCGCGCACATTAAATTTAGCGGCAGTCTCTTTGTGATCATCCACATTCAGTTTTACAACCTTTAATTTGCCTTCAAACTGCTCGGCAATGTCGTCAAGAATTGGGGCGATCATTTTGCAGGGGCCGCACCAAGGAGCCCAAAAATCAACCAGCACAGGCAAATCTGCACCTATTACCTCTTGCTCAAAGCTGGCATCGCTAACGTGCACAATCGCATCACTACTCATAACAAACTCCAAACCTGACGGTCATTTAGTGGTGGGGGTATCCCAATTAGATGGGCTCATCATAAGGATTGCCCCTGATGCAGGCAAGGAGAAAAAACCAATAGTATCTATAGGTGAACGCTATTTGCACACCGCTAGCGCGGCTCACACTCAGTGATTCAAGGGTGCTACCAAACCAATCGCTTCAAATGCCGAGTAGAGATTGTTAAAGGTGACTGGTTTGGACAAATAGTAATTCATGCCACTGGCAAAGACTGCTTCGCGGTGCTCCTGGAGAGCATGCGCTGTTAGCGCGATAATCGGTGTCGCCGATAGCCCCTCGCGCCGTTCGTAATCACGAATCGCGCGCGTCGCTTCAAAGCCATCCATCTCAGGCATTTCACAATCCATCAAAATCAGGCTAAAGCGCTCGCTAGATTCCCGCACCGCATCAAAGGCCTCCACTCCATTTTCTGCAAAATTCGGCACTATATTGAGCTTACCCAATAGCCCTTTAATAACCATGCGATTGACCGGATTATCTTCTGCGACCAGCACGCGCAAATTGGCAAATTTAGCGGGATCGCGGGTATCTTGCTCGGCGGCCATCAACGGAACCGGCTCATGCCCCAAGAGCGCAATTAATTCCTGGCGCAATAATTTTATCGAAACCGGTTTACGTAAAACCGCATGAATAGCAAGGTTACGCATTTGTACTTGGTCGTGGTAGACATCACCACCACTGAACATAAACAACGGAAGCTCGCGAAACTCAGGCAAGGCTCTTATCCAATGCGCCAACTCAAACCCCGTTGCATCGGGCAGGGAGTAATCAAAGCCGATGAAATCGTAGGGTTCACCCGAATGCATTGCATGTTTAAGTTGCGCGAGGGCGGTTTTTGCTGATGCGACAGACTCCACACTCACTCCCCACTGATTACAATGGCGAGCAACAAATTCACTGAGCTTGCGCCCTGACTCCACAAGCAACAATTTTTTATCTTGTAATGAACCGCTTTTGAAATCTGATTGAGCGCGATTCAAATCACAGGCATCCTCACGCCCCAGCTGCGCAGTAAACCAAAAAGTTGAGCCGACACCTTTTACGCTGTCGACACCAATTTGACCACCCATTAATTCCGCAAGACTTTTGCAAATCGCCAAGCCCAAGCCGGTGCCGCCATACTTCCGGGTCGTTGATGCATCCGCTTGATTAAAAGAATCAAACAAATGCGCCGTGCTGCTCATGTCGATGCCGATGCCGCTGTCTTGCACCATAAAACGCAACTCTATTTTGTCTTCCGACACATCCACAACACGCGCTACTTGCAGCGAAACAAATCCTTCCGTCGTAAATTTAAAAGCATTGCCCAACAAATTAATAACGATTTGGCGCAATCGCGTTGGATCCCCCTTAACCCATTTAGGCACGTCAGGATCGAGCCCACCAAATAGTTCGATGTGACGCTTGTTAGCCGTGGCGCCAAACAATTGCACACAACCTTCCACAAGCTCATCCAACTCAAAAGTAGTCTCTTCGAGCTGCATTTTGCCGGCTTCGATTTTGGAATAATCGAGAATGTCATTGATTATCGTCAGCAGAGTTTCACCTGAGCGATGAATAACATCGATGTAATGTTTTTGATTATCATCCAACGGTGTGTCACGCAGCATTTCCAACATGCCGATTACACCATTCATGGGCGTGCGAATTTCATGGCTCATAGTGGCAAGGAATTGGCTCTTCGCACGACTTGCATCTTCTGCAGCATTTTTTTGGCGACGGGTCTCCAACTTTTCTTCTTTTTCCGTCAATAACGCCATTTCAATCGCGTGGCGCTGCTCAATATCGTCGAGCAAGGTCTCGCGCATGTGGTTAATGGCGTTGACAACATTATCCAATTCATCTGGCGCCGAATCGACTTTGAGTCGCTTGAGTTTGAGAGGTTTAGTGAGGGTTTCAAGATTGAGATTGCGCGCGTAGTGGGCAACGGTTTTCATATGACGCGTCAGCAAAGTATGCAACAGCCAGACAATAAAAAGAGCAATTACCAGGGTTTTCGTGCCCTGCACCAGCGCAATAAAAAAGGCCCGCTCCCACAATTTATCGTAAATACTGCTGAGGCTCGCGGTTACGGTAAGCGTACCCAGTTGCTGCTCCGGGGTGCTCGCATCTTCATAGACTAGCGGATAACTACGCACCAAAAACTGGCTTCGCTTATTTTCCAGATCCTGCGGATCATAGGTATTGTTGCTCGCCACTAATGTTTGTTCGCTGTTATTCCAGTCGTGCCAAACAACGTTGACTTGCACCACATCGTACACCGCAAGCACGCTATTGATCTGGATATTCAATTGCTCTTGGTCAAATCCCCACAAGCTTTTGGTGATGCTCGCCAGCGTACTGATACGCACTTGATCCAAACGCTTTTCAAGTGCGGCTACGTCATCATTAAAATTGCTGTGCAGCTGCAACAAAATGGCCACCAGCGTGACAATCGAACTGCTGATAATAATGAGGCCCAATAGCCGTGCCGCTATAGGGTTTTCGCGCATGTAATTTCTTATATTGGGCATCTCAACCAACCGCTGCAAAACCAGAGAAGTATGCCAAAGAGTGTAGCAGTAAAAAGCACCAAGCTTATTTCATTACAAAGGGATCAATGCGACGATGGTGCGCGAGAATGGCTTAGCTTACATAGCCCGATTGAAGGTGCAGCAGCAAACGCTCGGCGCGCTCGGTAAATTTTTTACGCACGGCCGGATCTTCCAACTGCACCCCCAACGCATAGACGTAGTGACGCAATCCAGAAGGCCCGGTCTTGCCGGCATGCAACCATTGCTGGAATACCTCCGCCACCAGCCCTTTGCCCACAGGGCCAAAATGATCGATAAAGAGCTGGTTTAATTGCTCGATAACACGCCGGACAACAGGTAACAAATTAGGCTGGTTTTGACGTTCCGCTCTAGCGGGGAAGGCAGGTGTAGACGGGGTCGGGCGGCTCATAATAAATCTCCTTGAGTAACTCCTCTTGAGTTAAGCTGATACAGGTGCATTCGCAAAGACTGATTGGTAATAACCAGGTACTTTGAAGCGCCAACTGGCTCTGCAAAGAACAGTAAAAAAAAGCCTTGAGCGCGAATGCTTGACCCGCTATTTTCAGCGGCGGATGGTTTACAATGCGCGCCGATTCTTGCATCAACGCCGCCGAAAATTAGGCCGGCACAACCAAACCCAAGATTTCAATTTATTAATCTCAATAATCCGACGCGGAGAAAGAGTGGATGAGCATGTTGTTCAACAACAAAAAGGCTGGTAGCCGATTATTTACCTGCACTGGTTTAACCGCCCTGGCGATGAGCTGTGTATTAAGTGCCGGCCTGACCGGATTTGCCCATGCTCAACCGGCCATAGCGCCCGCCGCCACCACTGAAATTGCCCAGCCTTCATTGTTTGACGCCATAGCCTCGCGCGCAAAAATACTCGCACGCGGTGACTACAAACCGATTCAGGCGAATATTCCCGAAGCCCTCGCGAATATGAACTATGACCAATACCGCTCAATTCGCTTCCGCCCCGAGTCATCGCTGTGGCATAACGAGTCATTGTTTGAGCTGCAATTGTTCCATCCCGGCTTCCTCTACCGCGAACCTGTGACCTTACATATGGCCACCGATGGCCCTGATTCGTTTGTGCAGTTCAAACAGGAATACTTCAACTACGATGGCCCCGCCGCACCTTTGGCTGGCGTTGCGCCGGGCAATATCGGTTTTGCCGGTTTCCGTATCCATTACCCGCTCAATAGCAATGAATATAAAGATGAGTTCGTTGTATTTCAGGGCGCATCTTATTTCCGCTTGGTAGGGCCAGGCTTGGCTTATGGTTTGTCGGCGCGCGGTTTGGCGATTGACACAGCAGAACCCAAAGGCGAAGAGTTTCCAGTGTTTCGCGAATTCTGGCTGGTCAAACCCGGCCCAACCGATACGCGTATGGTGATGTACGCCCTGCTTGATAGCCCATCAATCACTGGCGCCTACCGTTTCGAAATCATTCCCGGCGCACCGACCGAGATGGCAGTGGAAGCGCGCTTGTTTGCACGTAAAGACATTCTTAAAGTCGGTGTAGCACCGCTCACCAGTATGTATATGTGGGGCGAAAACCATACCCGCTTTGTCGATGACTTCCGCCCCGAAGTGCATGATTCCGACGGCCTGCTGATGGCTGCATCTAACGGCGAGTGGATCTGGCGCCCCATCAGCAACCACCGCCAGTTGCGCGTCTCCTCCATGCTGGATGAAAATCCGCGCGGTTTTGGCCTGCTGCAACGCGACCGCGATTTTGATCACTACATGGATATGGAATCGCGCTACGAGAAGCGCCCAAGCATGTGGGTTATCCCCGAAGGCAACTGGGGCAAAGGCCGTGCAGAGCTGGTGGAAATCCCGAGCGACAGCGAAACCAACGATAACGTCGTTGCCTACTGGGTTCCGGCCAAATCGATGAAAGCGGGCAGCAATGCGACCTTTAAATATCGCCTGCGTACCTTTGACGACCATTTGCCCGAAAACACCACCGCCAAGGTGATCCGCACCCGTATCGGCTGGGGCGCAAACCCCGGCCAAGCGAATCCTCCTCCGGTGAGCAAGCGTAAGTTTGTTATCGATTTTCGCGGTGGAGAATTGGATAACCTCTCGACCGACGCACCTCTGGTTGCAGAGATGCAAAAAAATGCGGGCACAATCAGTGAGCTGGTTGTACGCCAGCTGCCCGATGGCCGCACCTGGCGTGCCTCCTTCAAGCTGGAGCCGGAGGGCAACAAAGTGGCTGATATGCGCCTTTACTTAAAATTGCGCGATCAACGCCTGAGCGAAGTCTGGAGCTACGTCTGGTATCCGGATGCCATCTGATATGACCCACCAGTTTCGCGCCCCCGCTGATTTAACCGCTCTGCCCGCGGATGCCATAGGCATCCCGGGCAAGTCGCTACGCCGCTACGTTTATGTGATCCTGAGTGTGCTCACCGCCATCAGCGGTGTGTACATCATGTTCGATATTCTGCGCGCCAACGATCTGACCACCCTTGAAGGCGTAATTCTGGTGCTGTTTGGCATCAGTTTTACCTGGCTCGCCCTGGCTTTCTGGAGCGGCTTGTTCGGGTTTATGCTGCAGATGCTGCGCATCGATCCGCTCACACTGAAATCCACCAAAGGCCTGTTGGCGGACACATCGCCCATTCACTGCCGCACAGCGGTGGTGATGCCGGTCTACAACGAAGATACCCACCGCGTGATCGCCGGTTTTGAGGCGACCTTGCGCTCGCTGGAAAAGACGGGTGAGATCGCCCACTTCGATTTCTTTTTACTGAGCGATACCACCAATTTGACCATCGCCCAAGCCGAGCGCGATGCCTGGCAGTTGCTGCAGGAGCGCTTGGGGGATTTGGGCAAGCAGGCGTTTTATCGCCGCCGCGAAAAAAACATCGCGCGCAAAGTGGGTAACCTCGCTGAATTCTGCCAGCGCTGGGGCGCCAACTACGAAAACATGATTGTGCTGGATGCCGACAGCATTATGGCCGGCGATTGCCTGTTGAAAATGGTGCGCGCCATGCAAGCCAATCCGCGCACAGGATTGATCCAGACCATTCCGATTCCCGTGCGCCAAACCACCTTTTTCGGTCGTTTTGTGCAATTTGCTGCCGTGCTCTACAGCCCGATGCTTGCCACCGGCCTCGCCTTTTGGCAGACCGATGCGGCCAACTATTGGGGCCACAATGCCATCATCCGTATGCGCGCCTTTATTGATCACTGCGGCCTGCCAACCTTAGCAGGCAAAGCACCTTTTGGTGGCGATATCCTCAGCCACGATTTTGTGGAAGCCGCCATGCTGCGCCGCGCCGGTTGGGACGTTTTTTTGCTTGCCGATCTGGAAGGCAGCTACGAGGAAGTGCCCTGCAATATTATCGATTACGCCAAACGCGATCGCCGCTGGGTGCAGGGCAATATCCAACACTTGGGCATTGTCGATACCAAGGATTTGCACCCCATCAACCGCATGCATTTTTTGCTGGGAGCTATCGCTTACATCACTTCGCTGATCTGGCTGTTGATGCTGGTATTGAGTACGGCCGACGCCGTAGTGCGCGCGATCAATTCCAACGTGTATTTCACCGAGATCTACCAGCTCTACCCTAACTGGCCAATAGCCAAAACCGAATTGATCGTAGCGCTGATCCTGCTCACCACAACCTTGCTGATGGGGCCCAAATTACTCGGCGTGATAGTCGCGCTCACCCACAGACGCAAACAATTTGGCGGCGCGCGTGCGATTGTAAAAGGCACCATCATCGAGACTATTTTTGCGGTGTTAATCGCACCGATCATGATGGTCTATCACGCCTATTTTGTGATTTCGGTATTGCTCGGCTTTAAAGTGAATTGGGACTCGCAAGACCGCGAGGGCCGCTTATTACCCTGGGGCGAATGCATCGCACGCACCTCCAAAATGACCACGGCGGCACTTGCATGGGGTTTTATGACCTACACCTATGCGCCGATTTTTTTCTGGTGGTTGTTGCCAGTCTTAACCGGTCTGGTACTGGCGGCGCCCTTGGTGCGCTACTCCAGTAGCCTCGACTGGGGCAGGAGAACACGCGAGCACAAAATCTTTTTAAGCCCCGACGAAACCAGCGAAGACCCGGTGTTATCGCATTTGAATGAACTCTTAGCCGTTGAACATCCACCATTGGCCGCGCCAGCACCGATTCCGGCCTTACCGGCCGATAATTGGACCGATATGCCGCATCGCGCTATGGATGATTACGTGCCGGTAAAGCGCTAGATCTACGACTAGCGCCGATATTCAGGCAAGTATACTCACCATCAAAACAACGCTGCTGAAAGATAAAATCTGCGGAATCAAGAATAGCGAAACACCTGTGCGATTCATTCGCACAGGTTTCGTACTAAAACCAAAAAGATAAATAGAACCGAATCACATCCGCCTGCAAATTGTAGAGCGGCTCTTCGCCTGCGGCATAGTCAGTAGGCGATACGCGCGCATCACGGAAGTTATCGTAGTCGATATCAAATCGATCCCAGTAAAGATTGGCGGTGCTTTTTTCAAACCAGGGAATGACTCCGGCAGGCACTTTGTAAGTCACGCCCAACCCAAAGGTTGTGGATGAAAATGGGCTCAATTCTTTGTCGCGCGCTAAAAAATTTTGCGCATCGCGATAGGGAAATAAATCTGAATAAAAATCGGCTCCGGTCTGTTCGTAGATACGGTACTTAACCTCGATCAACCATTGCTCACGATATGGATGTAAATAGCGCAGCTCGACGTTGTCCGACTCAATTCCCCAGCTGTCTGAAAACTGGCGTGCTTCCAATCGCAACGAGGCGCGATAGGGCAAATAATAAATGGCGCGCAAGCCAAGCGCATCGCTATTGCGCGTATGCGGATAGAGTTCCGATTGATAAAGATAACCGCCAGTGCCACTCAGGTAACGCACCGAACGATAGGGATTATTCAAACAACTTTCGTCTTGAGTTAGATCCAGACATTGGTCGCTGACACTATCAAAACTGAGTGAGGCCAATAAATTTTTAGTTAGAATTTGCGAGGCATTGAAGCTGTATTTACGCCGCTCCAAATTGCGCTCATAGGTTGGATCAGTATTTTGGCCAACCACATCCTCACCAAAACTTACACCAAAACCGAGTGTCGTTAAGTCGCCAAAAAAACTTTGATCAATACCGAAAGTGTAGGTCGATGCATCGTAATCATTTTCTTTACTGCGCGTATAACCCAAACTAATCGTCGAGCGATCTACCAGGTATTGGCCGCTGATGCCATTTTCTTTGCGCTCTTCGCTGTAGGGGCTGGCGGTGGCCTGCACATCAATGGATGCGCTGCTGACCATATCGACATAATAATTTGCCGCGACCGACACGGATGCACCAAGATTTTTGCGCACCAAAATCGAGGGGCCATTAATTTCAGCACCGCCACCATCGTAACCGTGATAAAGCACATCGATGCGCTCGTCAGGCAAGACCGCAGCCTGCAAAACATTACTCGCGAGCACTAACACAGATAGCAGTAAGCGATTAATTACAGCCACAACCACCTCCCGATGCGCCGTCTCCACCACGCGCAGCTTCGCGCGCATCAAAGACGTGATGCAAGTATGAATCTGCGATGGGGTTGCGCTCGAAACTCATGATTTCATCGGCGATTTTTTGCCGCTCATAAGGCTTCACCCAAGGCTTGATGGGGCTACAGGCAGCGATACTGAAGAGCAGCGCAAGAAGGAGCAGGCAGCGAAATATCATTCTTTAATCAGCTCGCGGATTTGGTCGCGGTATTTGTTTTCATCGCCCGGCTTGTAGCCGCGATTTACAAAACGAATCTCGCCTTTTTTGTCGATCACCACCGTGGTTGGCATAGCATCGACATTGTATAAACTGCTGGCTTTGCTTTCGGTGTCATACAAAATCGGGAAGCTAACACCCAATTCTTTGATTAATTTTTTTGCGTCAGTATTGTCCTCTTCCACATTCACACCGTAGAGCACAAAACCGGCCGCGCTGTAGCGCTTGGACATTTCATCCAGCAGTGGCATTTCCTTACGGCAAGGGCCGCACCAGGAGGCCCAGAAGTTCAACATCACCACTTGTCCACGCTGCTCTGCCAAACGCACATTTTCACCGCTGCTACTTAACAGAGTGAAATCGGGTGCGGGCGTTGCGCTGGCGTTAACAGCAAAGAATCCCGCTGCGAGCAGCACGCCTAAACCCAGCATTTTTTTTGACAAACACTTTTGCAGTGACATATCACTAACTCCAACAATTAACGCTAGAAAAATAACGACAACCCAAACCGCGATTCCAAATTGGTAATCGTTTTGCTCTCGCCAAATAATTCGTGTTTAAAACTGTGGCCGCGCATACTCAAATCCAGCGCCATCCAATCGGTTGCGTAAAAACGTAATCCGGCGCCGATATTGGTAGTGAAATAATCTTTTGCGGCAAAATCGGTATTGCCCGCGCCCGCCACTATATAAAAGTGATTATTGAACGCCCACTTATCTGAAATAAATACTTGTCCGTGCAAGAAATTGTATCCCACTGACAAATTGTAATAATTCAGATCGCGCTCATCATCAGTCAACAACTCCACACCACCACTCAGAAGCTCGTAGCTGGTCTTTTCGGTCTTGCTAACGCCGTAAGCACCTTCAACAAAAAAATCTTCTGTAATGTGATAGGCAAAATTAATTCCCACCACTTCGTTGGTGCCAAAATCTTCGATGCTGAGCAAACCATAGAAGGCGCCCATTTCAAAATCTTCGCTATCCAAATCATCTTCTTTTACGGTGCGCCGCTTAATATCAGGCGTAATGATTTGCTCTAACTCATCGTCTTCACTGGTGTCTTCATCCTGTGCGTACACACTGCTGCCAACACTCGCGAGGCCAAGCAGCAACGCGCCTAGAAAAAGACGTTGAATCCAACTTTCCATTCATTAACCTCGTCATTGGTATTGCGGCTGGTGAGTATGTAGTGATTGGTGTATTCCACCCGCAGAAAAAAACGGCCAGTGATATGCACATAGGTACCTAAGCTGGCCTGTAAAACGGTGTCTTCACGATCTTCCGTCTGCACTAATGTCGAGCTGGGGAAGATTTTAATGTTACCGCCACCGACGCCAAAAAAAGGCGATGCACGCAACTCGGGAAAGGGTTGAAACAGAAGACCGCCAGCAACAATTTGGCTGTCAGAAAATTGTCCGGTATTTTCCGCGTAGCGCACTTCTGCCGATAAATTTTTGGTGAAGCGATAACCCAGATTCATGGTCAAGCTGTCAGCACCAGCAAAGTCGCCGTAAGCCGCGCCCATTTCAAAACGGTCAACTAAATAATCGACTTGTTTACTGTCGGGAAATTCAGGCTTGCTGCCATCCAGTGCGAGGGTAAATTGCATATCCTCCCGCTTGATCCAACCGACAATGCCCCGCTTGGTTTTAATCTTGATCCACTCAGTGCGACTTTTTAACAGAGTGATAATTTCTTCGCGCTCGACCACATGAAAAATCGGATAGCCGCGCCCGGGGCCTGAATACACATTGATAAAGGCGTCATCGATACTCACTTGCAGTGGTTCGTCAGCGGTAAACCAATTGCTAAACCAACCCTGCGCGAAAACAGGCTGGCCGGCGAGCAGCAAGCAACCCAGCAGCAAACGCCCGATCAATGAACAGATGCGCGAGTGTTTTTGTTGTTGTGATGCGCCGAAAATCGTCATTGAGAATCAATCTACCGAATCAAAAGGATTGTTGTAATAGGCCGCGCGAATATCCAACCACTCTGCCAATAGCTTCAACTCGCTCGGATTGAGCCAGCCACGATGATCGACAGTATCCGTCGCCGCATCAAAATTGGCAAAGCGATTAAAAAACCGGGCGCTGGCGCGAGCGCCGCCAGCCGACATAGAAGCAGGCACTTCGAGCTGCTCGGTCAGCGGGATGGGATTTCCATCGGCGCCAAGCACCAGCTCGCGCGTTACCACGCCAGTTTCAGACGTGACATCGCGCTCGACAAATGGGCAATCCGCAACGCCATCGCAGGTAGGATTTCCCTCAAGATCAACAGTCACGAGACATTCCGGTATGGCGTCGTCATCCACCACAAACTCACACACAGGAATATTGTCAGTGAGCCCTGCCAAATCATCGGTGAGCACCTGACTGAAATCGTCCACCAGCAACTCCAAATACGAGGCTATCAGGTCGTTGTTTAAATCAGACAGCTGATCAGTCAACTCTAGCTGACCGGCAGGAACCTGCACCAGTGCGTTGCCGTTGGCATCGGTAGTGTTGCGGCTGTGACAACCCGTGCACTGCCGCTCCACGGCATCCACTATTCGGCTGCGCTCCCACAAGGGTTGGATGTGAGTTTCATAGTTGATGATGATGCGGCAGAGACTGCTCCAACCATCAGGGTCGATGCAGGCCTCGGTGGTGGGTGCGGCGATTTGCGTTGGATCCTCGGCTAAGGCGGAATAACGATATTCAAAACTCGCCACCCTTGGGCGCACCGCCGGATCAGTCCACTCATCGTTAAACACAATATCCACACTCGGCTGTCGCAAAGCGATGGGGGCGCAGCTCGCCGGGTTGCCGGGGGTTTCGCAGAAGGTGGAGCGAGCCGCAAATTCCGCCATAGTTTCGCCCATCATCGGGGTGACAGGAGTCCCTAGAGCATCGAAGCGGACGCTATTCGCAAACGGCATTCCGCTGGTAGCAGCACCTTGGTTAAGTGCGGCAGCCTCGGCGCCAGCGCGCCCATGAGCGACATCGTTTCGGTTATCGTGGCAGCCGTTGCATTCGCGCACTTCACCCGGCCGCAGCTGCAACCAATTGTTATGCCTAGCACCGATGCGACGCCCTTTGGCATCCAGGATTTCGATGGTAAACGCCACATCCGCAGGTACTTTTGCTTTCACCGAACCATCAGGTTCGATGGGCACATAACCCAGCACTTCGCGCATTACTCCACCGCTGACACCAAAGGCCGAGCCATCAAAATCGAGCGTATCTTCATCAGGCATAGACACGGCTTTGATGAGGCGTAAAAAGCGTGCGGGGCGCTCGTCGGCAGGCGCCGCCGCCATGGCCGCGAGACTCGCCGGTGCCTGATTAAAACCATAGCGGGCAAAGCTGCCATCAAAGTCGTAGACACTGCGGATATGCAGCACGCCCACAGCTTCCTGCGCTAACTGCGTATCGATTGAGGAGCGAAAAAAGGTTGGAGGGGTAATTTTTTCCAGCGAGACCGCCTCGCTATAGATCACACCCGGTTTGGCCAGCACCACCGGCTGCTGGGTTTGCTGGGCGATGTTGTAGATCCAGATCCCGTAAAAAGGCTCCGCCTCTTCAATACCGGGGATAGCGAGATTGGGTTCGGTGCAGGGCAAGAGGCGCTCGGTCGCTGGCTCCTGCAATCGGCATTGGCTCCAGCTCACCAGCAGGCGATTAGTGCCGTCATAAAGTGGATAAAGAGATGCAAACCGCCCATGTACCGATACTTCAGTATCGCCTTCACGAATATTCACCGGCAGTATGGAGATGCGCTCCTGCCCCGCAGCACCTATGGCTTTGGCGCCCGGCACAGAACGATTGTTTTCGCTAAAACCAGCGCCATCGATGAGCACCATATCGCCACCAAGCAGGGCGCCGCTGGGCTTGAGAATCGCTGCAATACGGCCATCTGGCATCGGGTTTACGTGGAACAGGCGCGGAATTTCCTGAGTATCATCCTCCGGCTCCTGGTTAAGACTGTTGTAGCCGTAGTAAATCTGGCTGTTGGTACCGTCAGGATTGACGGTATAAAAACTGAGATTATCGCCAACCAATCCATCCCAGCGGGTGTAAAAAATCCGCCCATCGGGCAGCAACCCCGGCTGAATATCATGACTTTGGTTGTAGGTGATTTGCTGGATATCGGTGCCATCATCCTTCATGGTATGCAGCACATAAGCAGGCTCGTTGCGGTCATCTTCAGTGCCAGCGGAGTACTGGGGCTTGCCATCATCCAGCAGGATCGCCTTGCTGCGCGTTTGTCGCGTGGATGCAAACAGAATGCGGCCATCAGGCAGATAGCGCGGGGAGATATCCTGCCCCGCCTCCGCCACTATGTCGGCACTGATAATCCGGCGTAGCACCTTGGTTTCGAGCTGGTACTCCCAGATATTCCAGGTGGGCTGGTCTTCCTCATCGGCATCTTCAATCTCGGGCGCGCGCATGGCAAAAATCAGGCGCTGGCCGTCCGGGCTTACCGAGAGATCTTTGACATCGTAGAGTGGGCCATCAGGGAAATCGGCGACCGGAAAATCCGCCAGCGGAAAGGCTGCAGAGCTGATATCGACCGGTGTTGCTTGCGCCGTCGCACGCTCTTTCAAAATAAGTTTGGCGCCAGGGTTGAATGCAGCCGGCTCAAATACATCGGGAAATACCGGCTCACCGTCCTCATCGACCGGGATGGGGCGCTCAATATAGGCAATCGGCAAATCCACCGCGACCGGATCAGGCTTTTGGCCACCATCACTGCTGCCACCCCCTCCCCCGCCGCCACCGCCACCGCAGGCACCCAAGCCTAGCAGCACTAGGCTCGCAGCCAATAATTGACGATGGCGAAGAAAAGACTCGCGGAGATTCATAGCATTTGCCTTATATCGCTCTGACTTAACAGCCCTGCCGAGGAGGGCGCAGGTTGCACCGGATGTGAATGATTGGAGAAGTTATAGCCGCTCTTGCCAAGAAAGACAGCCGCGCGCGCCGGTAAAATGATTGTCAGCCAAAGCTATTCTCTATTCTCTCGATTTAATCACGAAAGGCAGTAAAAGCCGCTCACACTCAGATCGCATCTGACCATGACTGGGTACGCAGCTGTCGGTTGAGCATCATACCCAGCATATCCACCGAGGTTGCTTGGTTGGCGAGAATGACAACGCCGGTGCGGTTAGCGGCATCAACCGAAAGATAAGAGGCATAGCCGCCCACCATCCCGTTGTGCCACACCAGAGTCGAATTCCCGAAAAAGCGATCCAAGAATCCCGGTTGCAGCCAACCAATGCCCGTGCGCCCGCCAGCCTGCGGCTCACGCATTTTCTGCAATGGCGACGAGATAGCGGTTTCGCCCTCAAGATTGGCTTGAATAAACCGCATCATATTTTCCGCAGTGGAATAAAACGCCCCTGCGGCGGCCAGTGACGCAAAGGTCCAGACACCTGTAGCGACACCCTTGGCGGTGTATCCTTGCGCCAAGTGCGCATTCATCTCTGCGGTTGCACTTATCGCCGTAGCCTTCATTCCCAAAGGCTCCAGCACTTTTTCTATCACCAGTGTTTCGTAGCGCTTTCCTGAAACCATCTCCAACACATGCCCCACCAGCCCCATACCCAGGTTGGAATACGCAAATCGACCGGGCGGGCGCTTATCCTGCGCAGTGGCCAAGTAATCGAACACAAGCTCTGGCTCAAGGTGACTGTAGGGATTAACCAATAGATTCTCTTTGCCGACCAGACCGATAAGTTTTTCCCCCAGCGACTTGGGAATGGAAGCTAAACCGGATGTGTGCGTCACCAGCTGCCTCAAGGTGACCGACTGAACCGCGGGCGACAAAGGTACTGAGCGACCAATCAGTTCGCCCAGTGTTGCATCGATTGCAATTACACCTTCGTCGCACAAGACCTGCACAAGCGTAGCGGTGAAGACTTTGCTGAGCGAGCCTATCTGAAATACCGTGCTTGCGAGGGGTTCTGCATCCGTTTCTTTTATGACACTTCCATACCCCTTAATGACTACTCGTCCATTCTTGTAAACACCTACCACCAAACCCGGCAACAATCTGCGCGCAGGGCTTTGTTAACTTCAATATCAATTGCAGCTTGAAGATTTTTTTTATCCGGCACTTGAGCGATTCGATACTTCGCATAAACGAGACCAAGCCAAATAGCCGTGACACTTAGCAAGAACAAAACGATAGCGATCACCATAAGATCAATACTTCCATGAGGATTACAACTCTTGATTTACATAGACGATAAAGCACACACCCTGATCCCATTCACGCTAACAGATTAGGAGGCGCTTACTTTCAGTTTTCTTATAACCAATCACCTAGCTTGATTTACGGTAATGTGATTGAGTCGGCAGCCGCTTGCGCTAGCTGGGCACAGGTTTATACCACTACCCGGTCTATACTCGCACCATACTCTTCTCCAGCGACAAGATTGCCCTCACGCACTGCGCAGGCAACAACCTATTTGGGAGCAACCGTGAATAATCAGTCTCTACTGCGCCAGCTATTCGCCAGGCTGGGCACAGGCCTTCTTATTGCCAGCCTGGGTCTGGCGGCAAGCGTTGCGCAAGCGGGCTCGCGCGAGCAGGCCGTGCAAATCCACAACCGGGTTGCGGGTGTTCCGCCATCGGAAACGGTGCTGCTGCAAATGGCCGCACAAATCGATGCAGGCCAGGTCGCCGAGGCGGTGAAAATCGCCATGAATAACGAGTCGTTTTACAGCGTGACGCTCAAGAATATGGCGACGCCCTGGACCAACCGCGACCAAACTGTCTTTGCCCCGCTCAACGATTACACCGCCACTATCATCGGCCTGGTGCGCGACGATGCCGACTTCCGCACCGCGCTTTACGATGATGTTATTTACACCAGTAATGCCAATGGTTTGCCTGCCTATTCCAATAGCAACAATGACCACTACGAAGCGCTTGAAAGTCAGGGGGTCAGCCTGAAAGACACGCTGGTGCGCCGCACCCAATCAACCATAAACGGGCTTCCTGCACCGGCAACCTCCGGCATTATCACCAGCCGCGCGGCAGCCAAGGCGTTTTTTATCGCCGGAACCAATCGCGCCATGTTCCGCTTTACCTTGGTCAACCACCTGTGCCGCGATTTGGAGCAAGTGCACGACACCTCACTCGTGCCCGATTTTATCCGTCAGGATGTGAGCCGCAGCCCCGGTGGCGATAGCCGTGTGTTCTTGAACAACTGCGTCGGCTGCCACAATGGTATGGATCCTATGGCTAAAGCCTACGCCTACTACGATTACGAATTCGATATCGCCGCCGACCCGGATGGCGTGAATGGCGCCATTCACTACAACGCCGAAGGTGTTATCGACCCGGATACCAATAGTCGGGTCGAAAAGAAATACCGCATCAACAGCTCCACCTTCAAACCCGGTTACGTGACCACTAACGATGATTGGCAAAACTACTGGCGCAAGGGTCAGAACAGCCATTTGGGTTGGGCATGGAATTCACCCGCATTGACCGGCATGGGCAGTGGCGCCAAGAGCATGAATATGGAGCTGGCGCACTCGAAAGCCTTTGCCAGTTGTCAGGTCGAAAAAGTGTTCCAAAACCTGTGCCTGCGCAAACCGGGCGATGCGACCGATAGAGCCAAAGTCGAGGAATTTACCCAGAACTTTGCCGCTAGTAACTACAAGTTGAAGCAGGTGTTTATCGATACCGCCAACTACTGCAAAGGCCAATAGGGGAGATGACCGTGAAGAGCATTCAGTTAAACCCCATTTTGCAGTTACGCTCCAGCTTATTGATTATCGCCTTGCTGACTACATTAGTTGGTTGTGGCTCGGGCTCGGGTGCCAAAACCGAACCCAAACCCGACACCACTACCGGCAACGGTGGCGACGAAGACTTCAGTTACAAGGGAAGCAATCCCGCCTCCACGGCCGACATCACCAAATTCCAGAACAACCTGTGGATCAATATCGCCCGCGAGAACCGCTGCGGTGGCTGCCATACCCAAGGTAAACAAGCGCCGGAATTTGCCCGTGGCGACGACATTAATCTCGCTTACGCCGCCGTGATCGACAACGGCTTGGTAAGCCTTGGCAATCCCGCGCAATCGCGACTGGTCACCAAAGTGGCTGCCGGCCACAACTGTTGGCTCGCCGATTCGGTTGCCTGTGGCGACATCATGACCACCTGGATCACCGCTTGGGCAGGTAATACCGGCACTACGGCCAACAGCGTGGCACTGACACCACCAGCTGAAAAAGACCTGACTAGCAGCAAGGTATTCCCCGATAGCCCGGCAGCATTCGAAACGACGGTTTACCCGGTGCTAACCGAGTATTGTGCCCAATGCCACAGCGAAAGCGCCCTTACCCGCCAGCAGCCTTACTTTGCCAGCAGCCGGATCGCAGTCGCTTATGAAGCAGCCAAAACCCGTATGCGCTTGGACAACCCCGCCGCCTCGCGCTTTGTGCAGCGCCTATCCTTCGACGGCCATAACTGCTGGAGCAATTGCAGTCAGGATGCCGCTGAGATGCAAGCCGCCATCACCGCCTTTGCCAATACCATTACACCCATCACCGTTGACCCGGCGCTAGTGATCAGTAAAGCCGTGGGTCTGAGCGATGCTTTTGTCGTCACCAGTGGCGGCCGTATCGATACCGATATCATCGCCAAATACGAGTTCAAAACCGGCAAAGGTAGCATCGCCTACGACACCGCCGGGGTAGACCCGGTCGCCAACCTCAATTTGATAGGCAATGTCGGCTGGAGCAGCGCCTGGGGTTTGAAATTCAAAGATACCGGCAAGGCACAAGCCTCAACCGGCGATAGCCGTAAGTTCTACGATTTATTGCGCGCGGCAGGCGAGTATTCCATTGAAGCCTGGGTGATTCCCGACAACGTGGTGCAGGGTGATAACGACAACAATCCCGCGCGCATAGTCACCTACTCGGGCAGCAATACCACGCGCAACTTCACCCTCGGCCAATACGAGTACAACTACAGTTTTATGAACCGCACCTCCAAGAGCGATGAAAACGGTTTGGATGAACTGGCAACGGCACCCAACAAAGAAATCCTTCAAGCCAGCTTGCAACATGTAGTAGTTACCTTTGACCCAATCCGTGGCCGCCGCATTTATGTGAACGGCGAATTTACCGGCGATACTGATCCCGACGCCGGTGCGGTGCTGAAAGATTGGGACAGCAGCTTCGCCCTCGCGATCGGCAACGACGTATCCAACAATCGCCCTTGGGCGGGCAGCATCCGTTTCCTCGCGATTCACAAACGCGCCATGAGCGCTGCCGATATCAAAACCAACTTCGATGTGGGCGTAGGTGCAAAATACCTGCTGCTGTTTAACGTCTCCGCACTGGTCGGCACACCGCAGAGCTTTATCGTGTTTGATGTCCAGCAGTTTGACGATTATGCGTACCTGTTCAGCTCGCCCTTCTTCACCAATCTGGGCGACCAGAAAATCACCGGCGAAGTCGATTTGAAAGGCCTGCGCATTGGTGTTAACGGTACCGAAGCACCGATTGGCCAAGTATTTGCCAATCTGGATACCAAAATCAGCGCCGCACAAATGGTTGAAGGCCGCCAAACCCTGTCGACACTCGGCACGATTGTGGAGATGAAGCAGGGGCCGGATCAGGATCAGTTCTTCCTCACCTTCGACCAGATCGGCAGCAACACCTACAGCCGCGCCGAGGTTGTGGTACCGCCGCCTGCAACACCGGCCGATATTCCCGGCCAGGCGCATATCGGCCTGCGCAATTTTGCGGAGATCAACGCCACCCTGTCTGCTATGACCGGCGTAAGCAAAACGACCGCAGCGGTGCGAACCACTTACACCAAAGTCGAACAGCAGTTGCCAACCCTGACCAATATCGAAGGCTTTTTGGCGGCGCAGCAAATGGGGGTGACCCAACTCGCCGTGGCCTACTGCAACGCACTGGTGAACGATACCAGCCTGCGCGCCAGCTACTTCAGCGGCTTCAACTTTGGTGCTGGCGCTGGTACCGCATTTGATGCCACAGGCCGCAGCCAGATTATCGACCCCTTAATGAAAAACCTGTTGGCGAGCGATATCGCCTCAGGCGGCGCGCTTAGCAATCAGGCCAACCCTGCCGAGATCCGTGCAGAGCTGAACCAGTTAATCGACCGTATGACCGCTTGCGCTGCGAACAGTAGTTGCACCAGCAATCGCACCGCTACCACCGTCAAAGCTACCTGCGCCGCCGCCATGGGCAGTGCAGTGATGCTGTTGCAGTAATTACCGGAGCAGACACCATGACTAGCAAAAAAACCACCCTGCACCCGGACGCGCCGCTCCTGCTCAACAACCACAGCCGCCCGGTCACCCGGCGCGAGCTGGTATCCCAAGGCTTTCGTGCCGGTACAGCAACGGTATTGGGCGGCTCGATTTTCAGTTTATTCGCCAACCCGCGTGAAGCAGAGGCAGCACTGTCTGCCGACCTGATCGCCATGCGCAGCGCCTGCGGCATTGCAGCACAGGGCGCAGGCAAGATTCCGTTTATCTGTTTTGATCTCGCGGGCGGCGCCAATATCGCTGGCTCCAATGTGCTGATCGGCCAACGCGGCGGCCAACTGGATTTTCTCAGCGCGAGCGGTTACAGCAAACAGGGCTTGCCACTGGCCATGAGCCCCGCCGCTTCCACCGCAGCCAACCCCCTGATCAACAATGAACTTGGCCTATCATTCCACTCCACCAGCGCCATGCTGCGCGGCATTCTGGAAAAGGTCGCCATCGGCAACCGCGCGTTAACCAACGGTGCCGTTATTCCCGCTCGCTCGGAGAATGACACCGGCAACAACCCGCACAACCCTATGTACGGCATTAACCGCGCAGGCGCCAACGGCTCACTGCTGGCGTTGATTGGTTCACGCGCCAGCGATTCCGGCGGCAACTCCATGGCACCGGCGATGATGATCAACCCCGAGGTGCGCCCCACTAAGGTCGATAACCCGAACGACGTGACCGGTTTGGTCGATGTGGGCGATCTGGTCAGCTTGCTCGACCAACAGGACACAGTCGCGGTGATGGAATCTATCTACCGCATCAGCGATAAAAAACTCAGCAAGGTCAACACCGGCACCACCAATGACGCAGTCATCAAAGACATGGTGCGCTGCGGCTACGTAAAAAGCGCCGACCTCGCCGACCGCTTCGGCAACCCATCGGCAATTGATCCCGTTGCAGACGCCGATCTGGTCGGTGCAGCAGGAGTGTTCACCCAGAACGAATTTGATGGCGATGGCGAATTCCGCAAAACCGCCTCGGTCGCCAAGCTGGTCATTAACGGCTACGCAGGCGCAGGCACCATCACCATGGGCGGGTACGATTACCACACCGGCGACCGCTCCACCGGCGAAATGCGCGACCTGCGCGCGGGCCGCTGCATCGGTGCCTGTATCGAATACGCCGCACGCAAAGGCATGCCGGTGATGATTTACGTGTTCAGCGACGGCTCGGTATTCAGCAACGGCATGATCGATGATTCGGTCGCAGGCGGCGGCAAAGGTGTCTGGACTGGCGATGACCAACAGACCGGCGCCGCCTTCTTCCTCGTCTACAACCCAACCCGCCGCGCGGTATTGATGGGCGGCACCAGCAGCGACCCGAACACCATTAGCGACGCACAGCGCCTGCACCAACAGATAGGCCATATGCGCGCGAGTGGCGATGTAGAAACCGGCTCGGGCGTAGTCGCCGCCAACAACGTCAACTCCCTGGTAGAAACCGTCGTGCTCAATTACATGGCACTCCACGGCGCACAAAACCAATTCGGCAGCGTCTTCCCCGGCAACAGCCTCGGCAACGCCGCTACCCTCGATAAACTCACTGCATTTACGCCGATTTGTAATGGGGTGATTTCGCAGCCGGTTTAGTCGGGGCGCGATTTCGAATCTACCAATCCTTACTGAACTACATCTTGTTGACTCTACTCCAATGGAGTAGAGTCACCTGCCATGCGCACGATTATCGAATCCCCTATTTTCACAAGGTTGTGGCCCGACTATTGGACTGAGTCGGAGCGCGGCGACTTTGTTTCCTATCTCGCTGCAACGCCGGACGCAGGTGATTTAATCCCGGGCTCGGGCGGCTGCCGCAAAATTCGCTGGAGCATAAGCGGTCGAGGTAAAAGTGGTGGCGTTAGGGTCATTTACACGGCGCAATTAAAATCCGGCGCCATTGTGTTGCTCACCATCTATTCCAAAAGTGCGACGGAAAATATTCCCGCACATTTATTGAAACAAATTGCAGAGGAGCTGGGTTATGACACTCAGTAACAAAGAGCTTGAGGCACGCGATGCCGCCCGCAACCTGGGCGAGGAATTACTGGCCGCCATCCGCGATGTTAAAAGCGGTAAAACCGGTGATACCTACACAATTGAACCCAACCAGATTGTGCAGACGCGCTTGCAGTGTGGTTTGTCGCAAGCAAAATTCGCCGAGGCTTTGCATATATCGCCACGAACATTGCAGCACTGGGAACAAGGTAGACGCCAACCGTCGGGCGCGGCGGAAACACTTCTGCAAATTGTTTATCGTCATCCGGAAGTGCTCAAGGAAGTTATTGCATTACGTGCGATCTAATGCCGCTGTGCTTTTCTTTTAGCTAAAAAACAATAATTCCAAGGATTTACTGCATGAAAAAATCATTCAAACTTATCTGCAGTGCAATTGCACTGCTTAGTCTTTCTCATTTATCCAGCGCCAGCATTCTCTGGCAGGGCGATTTTGAAACGGGCGATATTTCCCAATGGAATACACCGATTAATCCTGCGGGATTGTCGGTCACGAGCGAATGCGTATTCGATGGCAAACACGCCGGCAAAGTGCGCCTGACCGGCGACGATGCTTTTTTATGGAAAGGCAATAAGTTTTTAAATCGCAGCGAATTTCATCATCGCCGCGCAGCGGGTAATACTCACGAAGGTAAAGAGACTTTTTTTGCATTCAGTTTTTATCTGCCGAAAAAACTCAGCGAACACAAACACGAATTGGGTTATTGGGAATCCGATAAAAGCTGGCAACAAATGCTGCGCTTTAATATCGCAGGCAGCGAGCTGAGCTTTCAAGAAACTGCAGCAAAAGAGGTGCTGTGGAAATTACCTGAAGGCGCCGCCCCCGGGCAATGGCATCGCGTTGCCATGCATATCCGCTGGTCCACCGACCCCAAGCTAGGTTCTGCCGAGGTATGGGTCAACGGTAAACATATGGGCAAACATTATTTCAAAAATCTGCCAACAAAAGACGCGCTCATGTTTACCCAAATCGGAATTTTGCGCACACAAGAATCCACCATTGAAGAAATCATAATTGACGGCGCGCTCGAGACTGACAACCTCACCGAGCTGTTGGAACGGGATAAAGATCGCGTTGGCAAAACCTGTTCTGCAACGACACACTAGTTAATCCATCCACTATCCAAGAGAGTGCAAATTTTTGAGTTTGCACTCTGTTTGGGCTATTTGATTTATCGCCTCTTGGTTGCAGTGACAATAAGGCGCATAAAAACACTTTGTTTATCAGTAAGTCTTTGCCTTAAAACCAAAGCGTCTGATGCTTTCAAACGGTTAACGAAAAATCACTTTTTTGTGCACGCTTTCGAGTCACTACACGACACGCGCACCAAACCGATGCAGATGTAAATTCATTCATCGATTCAAACGCGCTAAGCGCGTTATTTTGCGCTGTTTTCCGCGAATGGCACATGAGTTGCAAAACCCTGCCTATTCCCTTTTAAGGTACTGGCTATGCGACTAGATTTAAAATTGATTGGCATACTTATCTTATTTTTCAGCGCAAATACGTTTGGCGCAGAACCCAGCATTATGGATCTGACTCACTCGCTCAATAGCAGCTGGGTAGTGATTACGGGCGCTCTGGTTTTTTTTATGCAAGCGGGTTTTGCATTGGTCGAAAGCGGTATGTCGCGCGCAAAAAACTCCGTGAATGTGATTATGAAAAACTACATGGATGCGTGCGTGTGCAGCGTCATTTTTTGGGCGCTGGGTTACGGCTTGATGTTCGGTGCGAATAACTCCGGCTGGTTTGGTGCAAGCCATTTTTTCCCGAGTGATATGGCCGGTTGGGATTGGACATTTCTCTTTTTTCAAATGATGTTTGCGGCCACCACCACCACCATCGCCAGCGGCGCTATGGCAGAGCGCATTCATTTTCACGCGTATTTAATCGGCGCCTGCGTCATCGCCGGATTAATTTATCCTGTTTTTGGCAGCTGGGCCTGGGGCAGTGCCCACGGTGGAACCGGTTGGTTGAAGGAATTGGGATTTATCGATTTTGCCGGTTCAACTGTTGTCCATTCAATTGGCGGCTGGGTGGCACTTGCTGGAATTATTGTGCTCGGACCACGCCTTGGGCGATTTTCGCCGAGCGGTGAATCGCGCGCTATTCCCGGCCACAATTTAAGCATGGTTGCACTGGGCGGATTTATTTTATGGTTCGGCTGGTTCGGTTTTAATGCGGGTTCAACCCTCGCCGCCAATATCGACATCGGCAAAATAGCGCTTAACACCCATCTCTCGGCCTGCGCTGGCGCGCTTGGCTACATGCTCACTACAAAAGTGTTTAAACAGCCTATTCTGTTAACTGGCACGGTCAATGGCAGTCTTGGTGGATTGGTAGGCATTACCGCCGGATGTGCAACTATGGATCCGCAATTCGCGTTAGTCACCGGGCTCATCTCGGGAATAATTACCTACATTGGCCCCAAGTTTATCGCCAGCTTTAAAATTGATGATGTCGTGGATGCAGTGAGCGTGCACGGTTTTTGCGGTGCCTGGGGAACACTCGCCGCAGGGATTTTTTTCGCAGGGGATTTGTTCAGCCTTGAGCGCTTTAGCATCCAAGGTGCAGGCGTTTTGGTGGCGTTTGTTTGGGGCTTTGGTATAGCGCTCATTTGCTATTATTTAATCGACAAAATCGTCGGCATGCGCGCCAGCACACTGCATGAACAACGAGGCTTGGATTTTACCGAGCACGCCGAACTGGGTTACCCGGAATTTCAGGATACCCGCGGACTCAACTCAGATTCATTGCATTCGCAGCGATAATTTTCCCCTTGCACGTGAGACCACAGAGTGAACCCAAGTCAGAAACGAAAAGCCGTTGAAGAAGCGCTAATGCCGTTTGTTACCGGAAGAAAACTCGCCAACGCATTAATTTTGTGGGATGAAAAATACGCCCATCAGCCAACGTTTGCGCTCCAACATTTTTTGCGCGAGCTATGTAGCGATCTTGAAATCGCCCATCTCCGCTCACGAATGTTGCAATCTTTAGTCAGTGCATTTTCCGCGTTGCAAGATAATCGCCAAAGCAGAGCGGCACCACGTGAGACCAAGCCCAGCGCGATGCGACCAGCAGCCGCTAACGTAAAAATTTCGCCAATACTCTCGCTGTTTATGGACTTGGTTAATCAGCTCATTGAGGCTCCTGGCGGCGACACCTCCACGCGGATTCGCCTCTATGTGCTCGACAATCTTGAAAAAATTGCGCTGCCCACACAAGAGCGCTGGGCGTTCCAAAGCTGGCTAAACCAGATAGCGCCACTCACGGGTACAACACCTAATATCAACATCATGCAACAGATCATTAATCTCACCTATGTTGCACTCTGCGAATATTTGGGACCGATTAAAGCCGACCAAATTTTGCAAAATACTGTGAGCCTCGTACAAAAAGCACATCCAAACACCCAAGTACAAAGCCTGCTCTAGTGCCACATACCCAATCATCACAAAACTCCCGGTTATAAGCACCAAACTATTTATCATTAGGCATGGATCAATCCTACTGCTAGCCTGCGCGACCTGTTTATTTATCAACACTTAGATCAGGCAGACTGTTTATTTATAAACAGTCTGCGCGCGGAGTTTTATGGATTTTCAACTGGGATATGTGGTTGCCGGCTTGTTAGTAGGCTTTATCGTCGGGATGACGGGGGTTGGCGGCGGCTCGCTAATGACGCCTATTCTGCTTTATTTCGGTGTAAGCCCAGCGAATGCGGTTGGTACCGATCTGCTCTACGCCGCCATCACCAAAGCTGGCGGCATTCACGTCCATCACAAAAAGAAAAATATCGACTGGAAAATTACGGGTGAACTAGCGCTTGGCAGCTTGCCCGCTGCGGCCTTAACCCTCTGGGTGTTGCACAGCGTTCGCATGGATACCGATACACTCAATAGCATCATCAAAACAACCTTAGGCTACGCGCTCATTTTTACCGCGGTAGCCATCTTGTTTAAACGTAGAATTTTTGATTACAGCAAGAAAAACAATAGCTGGATTACCCGCATGAGTCGCCGCGACCAAGTGATTGCAACCGTTAGTACCGGCGCAATTCTGGGTGCGGTAGTCACGCTCACCTCTATCGGCGCTGGCGCGCTCGGCACTGTCGCCTTGTTTATGCTTTACCCACTGCTACCAACAGTGAGATTGGTGGGAACCGAAATTGCTCACGCGGTTCCATTAACCCTCGTTGCAGGCATGGGTCACGCTGGTTTAGGCAATGTGGATTGGGGTTTACTCGCCAATTTGCTGATAGGTTCTTTGCCTGGTATTTATCTCGGCAGCCACCTCGCTAATCGCGTTGCCGATCATTATCTGCGCCCGGCACTGGCGATTATGTTGATGTTGGTCGGACTCAAATTATTGTTTTAGATAGCACATGCTTCACCAACACAGACAGGCGCGCTGCCAGTGAGGTAAAACTCGTATCCACCTGCATACCTTCGTCTAACTGATCCACAAGCCAATTTAATTGGCGATTCAATATCATCAAAATTTCCGTTTCTTGGGATTCGGTTAGACCCATGGAAAAAAACGCTTTTTCCACTTCAACACCCACATCAGCGATAAGCGATATTATTTGCTCTTTATGATTCATTTGGCGCAGACGAACCTCATCCAATGCAGGCGCCAACCCCATGATGATATCGTCGACTAGCCGCTGCTTTGCTTCCAGCAATTCGCGCTGCCCTACAAAGGCATTCAATTTGGCATTAGTGCCTTCCAAAATAATGAGCAGGTTATCCATTAAGCTGCCACGCCGCTGCTCGTCTGCCGGCATATTTTTAATCATTAAGACGCAATGTTCTTTAACGATAATCAGGTTGTCGCCGATTTCGTGAAACCGCTGCGCACTGCCGTGCAACCGCTCAATCAACTCTAATTCAAGCATCGAGCTAATTTCACCTGTGGCATTGCAATCCAAAAGTTCTCCTGCGCGCCAATAGACAATTGCTCCAAGACCATAACTACGTAAGGCATCAAGCAAGGTATCCATCAATGCCTGCGGCGATTCAACGGTCAGGCTGGCGCGCATGCAATGAATAACAATACCCAAGGCTCCGGTTTCATTGATGACATTCATC